>NZ_JBPYDC010000007.1:0-139282 GCF_051847575.1 Psychrobacter sp. 1U2 | reverse complement strand
AGGACAACGCCTTGATAGTGGTCGGTAAACTTCAATCAAGCTCATTTACTTCAAGCAAACTAGCTAAGTCTGTCTATGACGCAGGATGGTTTGAGATGAAGCGACAACTGGACTATAAATGCAAGTATGCAGGTTGTCACTATATCGAAGTTAATGAAAGTTACACCACCCAGACTTGTTCGTGTTGCGGCTCACGCCAAAACAGTCCGAAAGGTAGAGCAGATCTTGGAATAAGAGAATGGATATGCGAGTGCGGTGTCACTCATGACCGCGATATTAACGCGGCCAAAAACATTCTTGCGGTCGGGCTTGACCGTCTTGTAGAAGGAATCCCCTCCGTTTAGGGAGGGGAGGAAGTCAAAATAATTAAGGGCTAATAAAGCAGTTTAATTAGCAAGCGCATCATGTCGCAAGTTTTCTATGGAGGTCGCCATATCTTCTGCCAAGGCATGCACCGCTATACTATCTACATCACGCTGAGCAAAAGCACGCAAGCCCATCACCTCAGCCTGTACTCGGCGCCCAAGTCGATTTGCGTCAAGATCACTATCGAACTCCCCTATGCGCTGCGCTTCTACAAAACATTCTGTGAAGCGCGCCTCCATGCTAGCGAGTAGTTTTTCCACCTTCTCTAGCGCCACTTGTTCACGTGCCCCAAGCTCAAGCAAGCTTTTGACGAGCATACACGCGCGACTGGGCAGATCTTTATCACGAATACCGCCAAGCTGACGCATAAAAGCGGCCAGTCCCAACAGCGGCGACTGATGATTGGCTAGTATACGTTCAAGCTCAGTGAGTGAAGATTGCGCATAGTAATCCAGTGCTTCTTGGAACAGGCCATCTTTGTTACCAAAAGCGGCATAAATACTGCCCGGGCGCATGTCGAGAGCGTGTTCAATATCTTTTAAGGAAGTAGCGTGAAAGCCCTTTTGCCAAAACAGCGCGATAGCACGTTCTAACGCTTCATGGCGATTATATAAAGTAGTTCGCGACATAATATAGTCCAATCTAAAGAGCGGTGACCTCAAATGATGAGATAAGCACGGCAGCACAATTTGAATGATTACTCAATTTTATCTTGAATGATTGCTCAAGTCCAGTTAAAGTAAGATCAGCTATCGACCTCATATGTCTATGGTAGTTGTCGCTATTATTAGTATAGTCTTTGATTACCATATCTGCCATGACTGAAAACGGAGTTTCTATGTCCCCTATTCCATCGCCCTCGATTATCGTGTTCGACGTTAATGAAACCCTACTCGATATCGAGACGCTGACCCCGTTATTTACTCGCCTATTCGATGATGACAATATGTTAAGAGAATGGTTTGCCCAATTGGTGCTTTATTCACAAACCATGACCTTATCGAGACTTTATGCGCCCTTTGGTGAGCTTGGCGTTGGTGCCTTACAGATGACCGCCGATATTCATAAAGTCTCGCTAACAGATGATGATATCGACGAGCTAAAACAGCGCATGAGTGAGATGCCTGCTCACGCTGATGCCGTGCCTGCATTAACTAAACTATGTGATGCCGGATTCAGGCTAGTGACGTTGACCAATTCAGCGAGTAGCGCCTCCCCGACGCCGCTTGAGAAGGCGGGTTTGAGTACATTTTTTGAGCGCTCTTTTAGCGTTGAGAGCATCGAGAAATTTAAACCTGCACCTGAAACGTATCAGATGGTTGCAAGCGAGCTATCTGTTGAGATGTCAGAGCTGTGCCTTGTCGCTTGTCATCTTTGGGACACAATCGGCGCGCAAGCAGCGGGCGGCCACGGCGCGTTTCTGACTCGGCCTTATAACGCGGTTCTGCCTGCTGCGAGTGTACCAACGCCGCACTTTATGGCCTCAGATCTAGTCACGCTTAGCGATCAGATTATCGACTATCAACAGTAGGAGAGTTTCATACTGATCCCACATTAGCCAAGGCTTATACTCACCTCAATTATGATTAATGAACAAGCACATATAACAAACTAGTCGATTGAGACTGGTGATATTAAACACTTAAACGGATAAGGATAAACCATGCAATCAGATAACACGAAAAAACTTCGCGCCGGTAGTCAGTTTCCTGACATACAGGTACAAATGCTTGATGGCGAGATAACATCATTAGGCACACCAAAAAACGGTCACGATTGGAAGTTAGTGGTGGTTTATCGCGGTAAACATTGCCCGATTTGTACCAAATACCTCAATCAATTAGAAAAAATTAAATCCTCATTTGCTGACGCAGGCGTGGATATCCTTGCTATATCAGGCGATAGTAAACCGCAGTTACAGGAGCATTTAGAAGAGTTAGTAGATATCAGTTTCCCGATAGCTTATGGCTTGACCGTTGAGCAGATGAATGAGCTTGGGCTGTACATCTCAGATCCACGCTCAGAGAAAGAGACCGATCATCCCTTTGCCGAGCCTGGCGTATTCGTTATTAATGCTAAAGGCGAGATTCAAATCATTGACCTCTCGAACGCTCCATTTGCAAGACCTGAGCTTGAAGCGCTTGCTGAAGGTTTATCTTTTATTCGAGAAAATGACTACCCTATCCGCGGTACACACGGTTGAATGTCATTATACATAAGGGCTAATCGTGTTTGCTAATCCTAAGTCGAGAACACCGCTGACTTGGGATTACCACATCACCATCTTTGCGGCGCCGATTACCAGCTGCTGCGACACGCTTAACTTTTCCTTTTGTCAGTAGGCGACCCTGTGTGCTACAGAGGTGCAATATAGCCAATTTCATATAGTGGTATGCTTCTACTTATCGCAGATTAATTTTGATTTTCTACAATAACTTATACTAAGTGGCGAGTGACGTATCTAGTTATTAGCCTTAAACACTTGTTACTATCTATTAAAAATCCCCATAAGTATCAGCTTACGGGGATTATTTTGCACTTTATAATTAATGCTGTTCTGCTATGTCGCTGGCTTTTTATACCACTGCTTAGCTAGCGGCTTGTGCTTGCTGGTACTTACGTACATTACTGCCATCTTTACGGGTAATCGTAAACCCAGTAAAGCCAAACATTATCGTCAGCAGCAGCGATAAATAACAGAAGAATGCATAGGGCAGATAATCAAGCACAGGTACTTCTAGCGCTTGGCTGATAAACACCCCGCACACACTCCACGGCACCAATGGATTGATGACCGTACCCGCATCCTCAATGGTACGCGATAGGTTTTTGGGATGTAAGTTCAAGCGCTCAAACGTCGGACGAAAGGCAGTGCCTGATAACAGGATACTGAGGTACTGCTCACCGATGAGCACGTTGATGCTGAGAGCTGCCATAGCGGCGGCAAAAATGGCGCGACCTGAACTGGTCAGCATATCTCTAATACCTAATAATAACGCAGGCAAGATACCCAAAGCGCGCAGCAAGCCTCCTAAACTCAATGCCAATATCACAATGGTTTGAGTAAAGAACATGCTCTGCATACCGCCACGTGAAATCATACCGCCTACTTCGCCAAGCTCCAAGTTTTCGGCAGGCGCATAGCCACCGAACATATAGCCACCTAATTGCCCAATGCTCGGCGTACTATGTAAATAGGTAATAATTAAAGCGCTAGCAATGGTGTAAATGATAGTATAAATGGCGTTCACTCGGCAAAGCGCTAAAACGACTAATACGATAAATGGTATAACAGAATAACCATGGACTAAGCCGCTATCGACCAGCTGCGACTGCAATAGCGTCACTTGATCTAAATTACCACTACCCGCTTGTCCAGAGAAAAACCAAAATAGCCCTGCGGTAATAAGCCACGCGGGTACTGTGGTATACATCATATTGCGTATGTGCTCGAATAAATCGATACCCACTACAGAAGATGCTAGTGTGCAAGTATCAGATAACGGCGACATCTTATCGGCAAAGAACGCACCTGAGACGATAGCCCCCGCAGCGATAGCGACATTGGCATCAAAGGCATTACTCATGCCAATAAATGCCACACCGATAGTAGCAGCGGTAGTCAAACTACTGCCCAAGGCAATGCCAATAATCGAGGTTAAGACGAAAGCGGAGATATAATAATACTGCGGCGAGATGAGCTCAAAACCATAATACATAATGGTGGGAATGGCCCCTGACATCATCAGCGCGGCGACTAGTAAACCAATAAAAAATAATAAATAGATCGCGCCGATACCACTGACGACGCCCGATGACATTTGCTCTTGCATTTTCTCAAAGCTTAACCCTTTAAACATACCTAGGGCGAGCAAAACCGCGATAGCAAGCATTAATGACAGGTGCGGCACCCAGCCAAAGCCGATCATGGTGACACCCATAATCGCGATGACGGCGCTGGCAATGATAAAGGCTAATTTAGGGGATAGCTGGGTAAGTACTTGTGGCGGCATAACACATCCTTATGTTGCCTGTTTTTGTTAAAGCTCTAAAATAGAGGCTTAAATGATTAAAAACAAACGGCTAAAAGTCTAATAGTAAATAACAAGGATTAAAGAACAGTAAATATTTTCAAAAAAAAGCGTTTCCAAAAAAATCACTACTAAAACAAAACTAGCGCCTTACTCATCCAGCAAAGCATCAGTCTTTGCCGCCATCACAAAATCGTTTTTGTGTAGACCCTTGATACTGTGCGACCACCATGTAACCGTCACTTTACCCCATTCAACCAACATACCGGGATGATGGCCTTCAGTTTCAGCAACCTCAGCCAATTGATTGGCAAACGCCATCGCCTGTGCAAAGTTTTTAAATTTATATTGACGCTCTAATTGCTGAATACCATCGACATCAATCAATGACCACTCAGGAATTTGCTGTAGCAGCTCTTGAGCTTCTGACTCGCTAACTTTTGGCGCGCCGACACGGCAGACTTCACAGCTGGCTTGGGATAATGCGGACATAATAGTCTCCTTTTTTTAATTTTTCTCTATTGATAATTTTTTTGAGGGTTAATTGTTTTTAAGCCTACTTTATTTAATAGCTATTGATCTTTAGGATTAAAGCCTATAGCTGAATAATCAGCTAGCTACTGCTCAGCATAAGCGGGTGCAAACAGACCCATACTCATGGCTTTTTTTACCGCGCCCATAATATCGCTATTTACGATATCAAATAACGTATCCAAATCATCAATGACATAATAAATAGGCTGGATTTGGTCAATACGGTAAGGGGTACGCAGCACATCGATCAAATCAAACGCTCGGCATTCGGGTTCATCGCTCAATGCGTAGATAGTCTCAGACGGTGAGCTTAAAATGCCGCCCCCATAGATTCTGCGGCTCTCTTTGGTGGCACCCATCAGACCAAACTCTATAGTGAACCAATAAAGACGCGCCAAAAACCAGCGCTCCTCCTTACTGGCATCAAGCCCTAGCTTGCCATAAGTCTCATTAAAGGCGGCAAACGCAGGATGGGTCAGCAATGGGCAATGTCCGACAATTTCGTGGAATATGTCAGGCTCTTCGATATAATCCATGTCCTCGAAGCGGCGGATAAAAGTAGCTACGGGAAAGGACTTATTGGCCAAGAGTTTAAAAAACTTGCCAAAATTAATCAGCGCTGGTACTGCTGCGGTCTGCCAGCCAGTAGTAGCTTGTAGCACTTCATCGATAGCAGAGAGTTGAGGGATATGAGTAGTAGATAGTTGCAGCTTTTCTAAACCCTCTAGATAAGCTGAACAAGCACGATTGGGAATTTGTGCGGCTTGCCGTTCAAGTAGCGTGTGCCACATCATATTTTCATCAGCACTATAATGAATATGCCCATGCTCATCTGGATGACGCGATACGTAAGGCTGCTTTGTATCCGCTGGCTGTTTGTGAGTAGAGACATTATGAGTAGAATCATGGCGAGTAGACGCTCTAGCAGTAGGCGCACTATTGGCGCTACCGGTTTGCTGCATCGTACTAGATAATCGGCGTTCCATGCCCATGCTCCTTTTATACTTATCACAAAAAATATTTTTTTAATCACTGTCATTGAACTTTAATCAGTTAGATGACAGCTTAATAAGGACAGAACAGACTCCTTTTGCCCTGCCCGTTTAGCGCCTTTATTATGGTGTTTCAGTTTCTGACTGATTTTCTGTCTGGTCATCTGAATGACCAACCGCACCACGGCGAACTTGATCGCGCTCAATGGATTCAAACAAGGCTTTAAAGTTACCTTCGCCAAAACCTTCTTCGTAGTCGCCCTTACGCTGGATAAACTCGAAGAACACAGGGCTGCCTAAGATAGTTTCAGAGAAAATCTGGAGCAATAGACGCGGCGAGCCACTCTCCGTCGTACCATCCAATAAGATACCTCGCGTTTGTAGCTCAGAAACATTTTCGCCATGACCCGGTAGACGCTCATCTAACATCTTATAATAGGTATCATTAGGGGCAGTCATAAGCGGGATACCAGCGTCTTTTAGCTTATCGATACTGGCAAGCAGATCATCACAGGCTAAAGCAATGTGCTGTATACCCTCACCATTGAAATGCATCAAATACTCTTCAATTTGACCGCCGCCCTGCTTTGACTCTTCATTTAGTGGAATACGGATTTTGCCATCCGGTGCGGTCATCGCTTTACTGGTCAGGCCTGTGTATTCGCCTTTGATATCGAAATAACGGATTTCGCGGAAGTTAAAGATACGCTCATAAAAGTTTGCCCAATAAGCCATACGGCCGCGGTAAACGTTATGGGTTAAATGATCGATAACTTTAAAACCATGACCGACAGGGCGTCTGTCAACATTATCGAAAAACTCAAAATCGACATCATAGATAGACTCGCCATCTTTATAGCGGTCGATAAGATAAATCAATGAACCGCCAATACCTTTGATAGCAGGAAGCCTTAGCTCCATGACGCCAGTTGGGACGTCAACTGGCTGCGCGCCCATTTCGATTGCACGCTCATAAGCTTGTTTGGCATCTTTTACACGAAAGCCCATGCTGCAAGCACCAGCGCCATGCTCTTCAACGAAATAGCTGGCTTGACTCTTTGGCTCGCGGTTTAAGATGAGATTGATATCACCTTGGCGATAAAGGGCCACGTCTTTTGAGCGGTGGTTGGCAATATGCGTAAAGCCTAGCTGTTTGAACAAGGCTTCAACGGCATCAGGCTGCGGTGAGGCGAATTCAACAAAATCAAATCCGTTTAAGCCCATTGGGTTGTCAAATAAATCTGCCATTGCAATCATCCTTAATTTCAATCGGTGGTTATTAAGCTAAAATTAGCAAAAATAATATAAAAAGATAGTTTCATCAGTACTGCTTATTGACGATGTATTTATAGTAGAGTAGCTTTATTTATAAGACTAATTGTTTTTTATGATTTATTTATCAGGTTTACTTATGAATATTAGCATTCGCCAACTAAATGCCTTTATCAAAGTCGCTGATAACGGCAGCTTTACCCGTGCCAGCGACCAGATGTATTTGACTCAATCTGCGGTCAGTGGCTTGATCAAAGAATTAGAATTGAGCCTCGGTGTGGTATTATTCGATCGCACCACGCGCCAGCTGTCTCTGTCAGTCGTGGGCCATCACTTGCTGCCACAAGCGCGGCGTATCTTGAATGAGATGCAACTGTTTGAGAACGAGGCCAGCAGCTTGACAAGTTTGGCGCAAGGTAACGTACGCCTAGCAGTGTCGCAGTTTGCAGCCTCCTCTATGCCAGCGGTGATAGCGCAATTTTCCAAACACTATCCTGACATTAGCGTGTCGCTATTGGATTGCTCAGCTGAAAACCTACTCAAACATATTCAAGGTATTGAAGTGGACTTAGGGGTAGGTACTGAGCTTAAATTTATAGACAATGAGGATGACATCAAAGCCGATTTGTTATATCAGCTACCATTTTGTGTGGTCATGCCAGACGATCATCCCTTAGCAAAAAAAGCGGACATCACTTGGCAGGATCTATTACTTAGTCCGCTTATTACCCTACAAGGGCCTTTTTTGGAGCAAGTTACCGCTGAGCTCGCTGACGATGTAGCAAGCCATGTGCAGCAGGCACGCTATAAAGTCAACTTTATGTCCACCGCGCTTGAGATGACCCGTCAAGGCTTTGGCATTACCTTATGTCTGCCCTACATGCCTGAGGTCATTAATTGGGTCAGCGCTAATGGTTTACAGATGCGGCCATTGGCACAGCCGAGCAAGATGCGACAATTCTTTATTTATCAGCGCTCGTCACGTGCCTTATCGCCTGCAACTATCGCTTTTAAGGAGTTTTTGCAGCGTTATTTTTCTGATCACTTTGACGACTTGCAGCACAGTTCGTAGTGATTAATTTAATGATATACCATGCTCAGCCGTACTAAAAACAGATTAAACAAAGATAGTTTTAGCCAAGCGTCTCGTTAATTTTTTAAGGTAATGAAATCTCATATTGAGTTCATGGTCAATTTGCTCTATGATTTTTGCCGGCTCGATTTATATTTTGCTGTATAAAGAACACAAGGAAGCAACATGTTTGAACGTATCGATTATTATGCTGGCGACCCAATCTTAGGGTTGGTAGAAAAGTTTTTGGCAGATGAAAATCCTAATAAAGTTAATTTAGGTATTGGTATCTATTATGATGAAAATGGCGTCATGCCAGTACTTGACTGCGTAAAAACGGCAGAAAAGCGTATCGCTGACTCGATTTCTGCGCGTCCGTACTTACCTATGGCAGGCTTGCCGGGGCATCGTAAAGGCTGTCAAGATCTGCTGTTCGGTAAAGATGCTCAGGTCCTAAAAGATGGCTTGGTTGCCACTATTGCCACTATCGGCGGCTCAGGCGCGCTAAAAGTTGGGGCCGAGTTTATCAATCAGTGGTTCCCGCAATCTAAATGCTACGTGAGTGATCCGACGTGGGGCAACCATATCGCTATCTTTGAAGGCTCTGATGTAGAAGTCGGTAAATATCCGTACTACGATACCGCAACTGGTGGCATCAAATTCGATGAGATGATTGCATTTTTTGAAACGTTAAATAAAGACGATGTGATCTTGCTTCATCCGTGCTGCCACAACCCAACGGGGCTAGATTTGACCCGTGAGCAATGGGATACGGTCTTAAATGTCGTTCAAGCACGTGAGCTGATTCCATTTATGGATATCGCTTATCAAGGCTTTGGCGAAGATATGGACAGCGATGCTTATGCTATTCGTAAAGCTGTGGATATGGGTCTGCCGTTATTTGTCAGTAACTCATTCTCCAAAAACTTATCGCTATATGGCGAGCGTGTCGGTGGCCTATCCGTGGTTTGCCCAACAGCAGATGAAGCTGAGCGTGTCTTCGGTCAGCTAAACTCTATGGTACGCCGTATCTACTCAAGCCCACCGTCACATGGTGGTCATGTGGTCGATATCGTTATGAACGATGCAGCGCTGCACGAGCAATGGATCGGTGAAGTCTATGCGATGCGTGACCGTATCAAAGCCATGCGCCTCAAGCTCAAATCAGTGTTAGAAGCCAAAATTCCGCAGCGCAACTTTGACTACATCACCCGTCAAAACGGTATGTTCAGCTTTACTGGTCTGACCCCTGAGCAGGTCGAGCGCCTAAAGAGCGAGTACAGTATTTATATGATAGCCAACTCACGTATGTGTGTCGCTGGCCTTAACACTAGTAATATCGATTACGTCGCCAATGCTATGGCGGATGTGCTAAAGGACTAAGCAAAGTACTAAACAACAACTAAGCCAATAACCATAAGCTTTAGCAAAATATAGATAAATTAAAAAGGTTGAGCCAGTCTCAGCCTTTTTTTGTGCCCTCCTTTTATAGCTGCTTTTGAACCTGTTTTATGTATAGCATTTATAAAAAGGCTTGCAATCTGCAATTTGATAAATTACATTATACGTAAGAAATTACCTATATCGTAATTTAAAAAACATTCAATTCATATTTAGCAAGGAGCACTTTATGTCAACGGTTGACAAAAACCTCACCTCTTTTATCGATATCGCTAAAGATTCTGATTTTTCAATCCATAATTTACCTTATGGTATTTTTAGTGAAACAGCTAATGAACAACGCCGCGCAGGCGTAGCGATTGGCGAGCAGGTATTAGACTTGTCCATCCTTGAGTCAGAGGGCTTACTCAGCTTAGAGGGCGGTCCGTATTTTGACCAGCCAACGCTCAATGCCTTTATCGACTCTGGTCGTGATAATTGGACGACAGCACGCAAGACCATCCAAACGCTACTGTCTACTGATAACAAAGATTTGAGTGATAACCAAGACTTAATAGACAAGGCCTTGTTTAAGCAAGCAGACGTCACTATGCATCTGCCGGTACAAGTGCCGGGCTTTACCGATTTTTATTCTTCTAAAAAGCATGCTACCAACGTAGGCACCATGTTCCGTGACCCAAGCAACGCCCTACTGCCAAACTGGACAGAAATGCCGGTCGGTTATAACGGCCGCGCCAGCACTGTCATTGTCAGTGGTGATGATGTCGTACGTCCATCAGGTCAGCTAAAGCCCAACGCTGATGAGCGCCCTATCTTCTCACCTTGTAAGCGCTTGGATTTTGAGCTTGAGACCGCTTTTGTGGTCGGTCGTGGCAATAATATCGGTCAGCCGATTGCGGTCGATGATGCTATCGAACATATCTTTGGGATGGTGCTGCTAAATGATTGGTCAGCCCGTGATATTCAAAAATGGGAATACGTACCGCTTGGACCATTTAACGCCAAAACATTTGCCTCTGAGGTGTCGCCTTGGATTGTAACCATGGATGCTCTAGCCCCTTTTAAGACGCCATGCCCTACCCAAGAGCCAAAGCCGCTAGCGTATCTCAACGAAAAAGAGACCAATAACAGTTATGACATCAATCTATCAGTAGAGCTGATGCCTGAAAATAGCGATGAGACAACGGTTGTTTGTGAGACCAACTTTAAATACATGTACTGGTCGATGGCGCAGCAACTGACTCATCACACCATCACAGGCTGTAAAGTAGAAGTCGGCGATATGATGGGTTCAGGGACGATTTCGGGGCCTACGCCTGACTCTTATGGCTCAATGCTTGAGATTGCATGGAATGCGACCAAACCTGTCAGCCTAAAAGGCGGTGAGACACGTAGCTTTATCGAAGATGGTGACACCGTCATTATGAAAGGTTATAGCGAAAAAGACGGCATTCGCGTGGGCTTTGGTGAAGTACGCGGCAAAGTACTGCCTGCGCTGAATTTTAATTTTGATAAATAATGCTTATCTGTTGAGCTTTATATAAGCAACGCTTACCTATAAAAAGGTGTGCAAACAATACAATTAAGCTATCAATAGTCATTGATTTATATTCATAACTATTGATAGCTCATTGATAGGTATACATTGCATCACCTTATCAAAAGGAGTTTGATATGAGTTTTCAAATTGAAAAGATTCATCACGTGGCCTATCGCTGCAAAGATGCTAAAGAAACCGTCGAATGGTACCAAAAGCACTTAAACATGAATTTTATTTTAGCCTTTGCCGAAGATCATGTGCCCTCAACGAAAGCCTTTGACCCTTACATGCATGTGTTTTTGGATGCGGGTAATGGCAACGTACTAGCATTTTTTGAAGTACCTAATCAGCCTGAGATGGGCTTTGACCCTAATACGCCAAACTGGGTTCAACATTTGGCGCTGAAAGTGAAAGACCGTGATACTTTGATAGCGGCCAAGAAGCAATTAGAGGATGGCGGAGTTGATGTTATAGGCGTGACCAACCACGGCATTTTCCATTCTATTTATTTCTTTGATCCTAATGGTCATCGTCTAGAGCTGACTTATGATGACCCGACCTCAGAAGACAAAGTCTCTATGATTACCGAAGAGATTAAACAAGACATGCTTGATGAGTGGTCACGTACCAAGCGTGCTCCCGCCCATACACAGTTCTTACACGCTGAGGAATTGGCAGAAGCAAGAGAGGTCGCGCCTGCCGGTGAATAAGGCTGTACTGATACTCGCTTAGATAAGTCAGTAGCTGTTTATAAAGCTTCATTGTTCATAAGATAGAGCAGTCGCTACGCAATTTGATAGCGCTGTGCGATGGCCATGATCTGCTCAACCACGTTATGCTTGGCGCTCATCGGTAGCTGCTCTGTAGTGCCGATAACGGTAATCGCATACTCTAACGGTGGTTTTTCAATCGTTGAGTGGCCTTTGATAGAGGCTTCAGTAGATTCATGCGGCGCTAAGATAACGGGAATAGTAATAGCATTGATACCCATCAGCATATCGCCCGTCACTGTGGCATAACCTTGCTTTCGAATTTGGGCTTGCAGCTGCTCAAAGTGCTGCCATTTTTCTGCTATTAGCGCAGTATCATTGGTTTGCCATTCAGCGTCCACTAGTGGTCTAATGACAGCATTAGGCTGATAACTGGCAAACAGTTGACCTGTAGCCGATGTAGTCAGCGGCATGCGTGAACCGATGCGCGTAATGATACTGATAGGACTGTCAGGTTCGACAGACTGAATGATAATAGGGCCTTCATTGAACCATTTAGCGATTTGTACCGCGCAATTTGTCGTTTTTCGAATATCATTGGCAATATAGGTGAGCCGCTCTAAGATATTATTCGAATTAAACCCTGTATGTCCCATTGTGCTTAGAGCTGCCAATGAACTGACTCTATCGCCAAGACCATAGCGGCCATCATCGAGCTTACGCGCGTAGTCTGTGCGGATCAGACTGACCAAATACCGATGGCACTTAGCAGGATGCATCTGTATCGCTTGCGCGATGTCCTTTAGCATCATAGGCTCGTTATAATCGATAAGCACATCTAATATCGATAGCCCCACTTCTAGTGACTGGACGCCATTTTGAGTTTTATTTGCGCTCATAGGCTTATCTACAGGGTTTTTAGCTGCTGGCATGTTTGGCTCGATTGCATTTTTAAAAGTTTGAAAGTAGCGGTGGTAGAGTTGATTATAACCATATCACCTGCCTTATATACAACATAACATAATAAAAGGATTTTATAATGATGACACTTTATGGCTATTTTCGTAGTAGTACCGCGTATCGCACGCGTATAGCGCTAAACTTAAAAGGCTTGGATTATGATAATGTGTCGGTCAATCTAGCGAAGGATAAGCAGTTGGAGGCTGAGTTTAAAGCGCTGAATCCACAAGGGTTAGTGCCTGTGCTGCAAACCGACGATTTACTCTTGTATCAAAGCCCTGCTATCTTGGAGTGGTTAGAAGAAGTCTATCCTACGCCTGCGTTGCTGCCTAAAGACGCCGCTGGGCGCATGCAGGTACGCGCCATCAGTGCTATGATCGGCTGTGATATGCACCCGATCAATAATCGGCGCATATTACAATATTTGCGTAACGAGCTATCAGTAGATGAAGAAGAGGTTATGGCGTGGTGTAATCGCTGGATAAGCGAGGGTTTTGCCGCACTAGAGAAGCGCTTGGCTGCGGATAAGGCCCGTGGGGATTTCTGCTATGGCGATAGTCCTACTTTGGCAGACTGTTACCTGATTCCGCAGGTTTCTTCGGCTCGTCGTTTCAAAGTCGATTTGAGTGCTTATCCTAATATTGTTGCTATTGATACGCATTGTCGTACGCTAAAAGCCTTTGGTAACGCTGATCCTATGATGCAGCCTGATGCCCCTCAGTAACCATATAGGTTGCGTGACAATATAGAGACTATATA
This sequence comes from Psychrobacter sp. 1U2, assembly GCF_051847575.1. NCBI lineage: Bacteria > Pseudomonadati > Pseudomonadota > Gammaproteobacteria > Moraxellales > Moraxellaceae > Psychrobacter > Psychrobacter sp. 1U2. Next base: position 125,645 of record NZ_JBPYDC010000007.1, on the reverse strand, counting down.
GACATAGACAAAATATAGACGGCGTGACAAAAACATATTGGCGCTTGTATCGGCTGTATTATTATTCGTTACTAGCAGCCACCCGTACATGCGCCGCTGGGAAGATAGCACTAAAGGTTGAGCCCTGCCCTTCTACCGACTCAATTTGCAAAGTAGTATCATATTGATAAAGCACATGCTTTACAATCGCTAATCCCAATCCAGTCCCACCTGTGGCTCGACTACGACCGCTATCGACTCGATAAAAGCGCTCGGTCAGACGGGCCACATGGTTTGGGGCAATACCAATCCCATTATCAGCAACCGCAAACTGGCAACCTCCTGACGTCTTGGACCAACTGATGACGATATCACCTTGTTTTGGTGTATATTTAATGGCATTGATAACTAAATTAGACAAAGCACTGTTTAAATACATCTCTGAACCATAGAGGCCATCGTAGGTGTCTATCTGCAAGTGCAACGTATGGTCATACTCCTGATTATACGCCTGCGCATCATCATAAACCTGAGTGAGCAGCTTAGTCATATCGATATAATGCAGCTCATGAGTCTCTTCGATCTCAATCCGAGACAATAACAACAAATCGTTGACCACTCTATTCATGCGCGCAGTCTGCTGCGTCATCAGCTCAAAACCGCGTCGCCACTGCGCTGGTATATCAGGCTGATCAGAAAAATTCTCCAAATATCCCATCAGCACGGTTAACGGCGTTCGTAGCTCATGAGAAACATTGGCCACAAAGTCGCGGCGCATTTGCTCTAGGTGTTGTAAGCGGGTCACATCATAAATAATCAGCAGCTTCTCATCGCCAAAAGGCGTGAGTTCACATTTGAGATGACGGTTAGGGTCACGCCACGATGCTATATTCACCCCATCATCAGATGTCTCTGTACTCTGATAATACTGGCGAAACTCAGGAACATCGATAAAATCAAAGATACTTTTGCCATGATCCGCTGACTGTAATAATAATAAATCTTCGGCGACCTGATTCCACCACTCCAAACCATCATCGTCATTTAACAAGATGACCGCATCTCGCAGGGCACGTAAGGCACTTCTGATTTTTTTAAGCTGATCGGTGGAATTTTGCAGGGCGAGCTGATTTTGGTTTTCTTGCTGTTCGTTATTCTTTGGTGCGTTATCCTGTGTTGCGTTTTCTCTAAGCATTATGATACATATCCCTTATCTTTATTGAGCCAAACTAGAAAAACGATAACCGGTACCGCGAACCGTTTGAATCAAGGTACTACAATCATGAGGCTGGAGTAATTTGCGTAAACGCCGAATGTGCACATCAATCGTGCGATCCTCGATATAGACATTGCCGCCCCACACCTGATCGAGCAGTTGGGTGCGCGTATAAGCACGCTCCGGATGACTCATAAAAAATGCCAGCAGTCGATACTCTGTTGGACCAAGCTCGATAAGTGTATCGTTTGCACTCACCCGTTGGCTTTTAGGATCGAGACTCAGCTTGCCGATTTCAATTGGCTTATCGCCACTAAGCGCACGACTACGACGTAACACGGCTTTGATTCTTGAGATTAATTCACGCGTAGAGAAAGGTTTGGTCATATAGTCATCAGCGCCCGCATCAAGTCCATGAACCTTACTATCCTCTTCACTTTTGGCGGTCAGCATAATCACGGGTATCTCAGCCAACAGCTCATTGCTTTTGAGCATGCGGCAAAAATCAATACCGCTCTTATCACCCGGTAACATCCAATCTAGCAAAATAAGCGCCGGTCTGTGATCCACAACTTGTTGATGCGCCTCTGCAATATCAGTCGCTTGTAAACTCTCAAAGCCCGCCATCTCTAGCGTCATCACCACCATCTCACGAATTGCAGGTTCATCTTCGACAATCAAAATCTGCTCATTGCGCATGCCATCGCCTCATTATTGAAAGACAAAGTTAAAAAACGTAGAAATAATTAAAACAATAACTATCTGGCCATTAAACCGCCTAATTATGACAGTTTGATGACATTTACCCTCAAACCGTTGCTGACAAAAAACCCATCTCACATCATAACGACTTTTGCTCTAGATAACAGCCGCTATTAGCCGTAGCTCTGCCCTTTATCACACCTCTATTTTAATTAAATGACTTTTCCAAAAAAACATCTTATTTCATCAAATTGTCATATTTGCTCGGCACAATGGATTCATCGACCACCAAGCGTCTTTGTAGCAAAATATTTTTAGTAAAGCAGTATAAATAAAGCACCATTTATAAAAAACCGAAATCAATCTTATTATTTGTAAACGCCCAATACTTAAATCTGATTATCTTTTAGGAGAAATAATGCGTTATTCATTCATAGCTTTAGCAGTCGCAAGTACCTTGACCTTAGCTGCTTGTAACCAAACTCCCGATAACAATGAAAGCAATGAGCCAACTCCTTCGGCGCAATCAACCACCACTGCTACCGACAATTCTAATACTAAATCAGCTGAAAACGTGTCGATGAATATCACCGGTGCGGGTGCTTCTTTTCCGCAGCCTATCTATGCTAAGTGGTCAGATGCCTATCATAAAGCAACAGGCGGTCAAGTGAACTATCAATCGATTGGTTCATCGGGTGGTATCAAACAAATCGTCGCAAAAACCGTTGATTTTGGCGCATCCGATGCGCCGATGACGCCAAGCGAGTTAAACGAAGCGGGTCTGATTCAATTTCCGACCGTTATCGGCGGCGTGGTTCCTGTCGTCAATATCGATGGCATTGAGCCAGGTGAGTTAAAACTCGATGGAAAAATGCTCGCTGACATCTATCTTGGCAAAATTAACAACTGGAATGACCCTGCCATTGCAGCCATGAATCCCGATTTAAGCCTTCCTGACGCAGCTATTACGACAGTGTTCCGTTCAGACGGTTCGGGTACGACATTTAACTTTACCGATTATCTAGCCAAAGTTTCAAACGACTGGAAAGACAGCGTTGGCGTCGATAAAACAGTGAAATGGCCCACCTCAGCCACCGGTGCAGGCGGTAAAGGCAACGAAGGCGTCTCAAGCTATGTAACGCGTATGAATAACTCCATCGGCTACGTTGAATACGCCTATGCGAAGCAAAATGGCATGTCACACGTTGCCCTGAAAAATGCCGCTGGCAACGTTGTACAGCCGTCTGCGCAGACATTCGCCGCCGCTGGCGACATCGATTGGTCAAAGCAAGAAGGCTTTTATAAAGTCATCACCAACTCTGAGACCGAACAAGCATGGCCTATCGCTGCTGCTACCTTTATCTTAGTTCACAAACAGCCGCAAGATGCCGCACAAGTGGCAGGTGTCCTTAACTTTTTTGACTGGGCTTATGCTCAAGGCGATGATGATGCGATGCGCCTCGATTACGTGCCTTTTTCAGATACGGCCGTGGCCTTATTTAAAGCGAAATGGAACGAGGTGGTAGACAGCGAAGGTAAGCCTGTCTACACCTCCACTCAAAGCAATTAATACTACCCCTCATCAAGCAGGCTTATTAGATTATTGAGGCTTTTATGGCAGACCTAAAATCGCAACTGACAAAACAAAAACGCTTTGACGCAGTATTTGTCAACGCCACCAAAGCATTTGCAATTTTGGTGCTGTTGTCGCTTGGCGGCATCCTGCTGTCATTGATAATCGGTGCGTGGCCAAGTATCACTGAGTTTGGCTTGGGATTTTACACCAGCAACAATTGGGATACGGTTAACGATCAATACGGTGCGCTTGCCCCCATTTACGGAACGGTAGTCACTTCGCTTATCGCCCTCTGTATTGCCGTGCCAGTCAGCTTTGGGATTGCCATCTTTTTAACGGAACTTTGCCCCAATTTTTTGAAAAAGCCATTGGGTATTGCCATCGAGCTACTCGCCGGCATTCCCTCCATTATCTACGGTATGTGGGGGTTGTTTGTTTTTGCGCCGTTTTTTAGTGATCACATTCAGCCTTGGTTTATTCAAAATATTGGCCCCCTACCTATTATTGGTAAAGTTTTTACCGGTGCGCCGATGGGACTTGGACTGTTTACCGCCTCGTTGATACTGGCAATTATGATTATTCCCTTTATCGCCGCTACTATGCGCGATGTTTTTTCTGTGGTACCCGACCTGCTAAAAGAATCGGCGTACGGCATGGGTGCCACCACTTGGGAGGTAATGTTCAAAATTATCTTGCCTTATACCAAAACAGGTGTGGTTGGTGGCGTGATTTTGGGACTTGGTCGGGCGCTTGGCGAGACGATGGCTGTTACTTTCTTGATTGGTAATGCCTTTAATATCAGCCCCAGTCTATTTACCTCTGGAGTGACCATTACTTCAGCGCTAGCCAATGAGTTTGCTGAAGCGTCCAGTGAGCTGCACTTAGCGTCACTACTGCATTTAGGATTAATACTGTTTGTGATTACCTTTATCGTTTTATCAATATCTAAGCTCATGCTGATGCGTATTGACCAAAAGGCAGGCAATTGATACCGCTAATAATTTCAATATAACAAAGATACAGCAGCCATTATTTGACCTAAGAAGGACAAACACTTCATGACTTTCGCACCAGTCACCACGCAAACTACGCAGCCAAGCCAGCCTTCTGTACGCTTTGAAGATCGCTATAACAAGCGTCTTTATAACAAGCGCCGTTTTATCAATAGATTGGGGCTTGGTTTTGCCTTATCAGCGCTTATATTTGGCCTATTTTGGCTGGTTTGGATTTTATTTACGCTGTTTGTGGAAGGCTTGCAAGGGTTAATAGAGATGCCTGTCTTTAGCGCAGATACCCCGCCTCCAATGGCCGAAGGTGGTCTACGCAACGCCATTATTGGCTCAGCGCTATTGGCGGTGTCAGGATTAGCAATTGGGGCACCAGTGGGCATGATGGCTGGCATTTATTTAGCAGAGTTTTCAAATGGCAGTATGCTAGGCAAGGTTACTCGATTCTTAAATGATATTTTATTGTCCGCGCCATCTATCGTGATTGGTCTGTTTGTTTATGCGCTGATGGTTAAAGGACAGAGCTTTTCAGGTTGGGCCGGTGCGTTGGCATTGGCGCTAATTGTCATTCCTATTGTCGTGCGTACGACGGAAAACATGCTAAACCTAGTGCCCAATACCTTGCGCGAAGCGGCTTATGCACTGGGCACACCAAAATGGAAGCTGGTCAGCACCGTGACGCTTAAAGCCGCCAAAGCAGGTCTGACCACCGGTGTGCTGCTCGCTTTCGCGCGTATTACCGGTGAGACCGCGCCCTTGCTATTTACCGCGCTAAACAACCAATACTTCAGTACCGATATGAGTGGGCCAATGGCCAATTTACCCAATACGATTTATCAATTTGCCATGAGCCCTTATGACAATTGGCATGCATTAGCTTGGGCGGCGGCGCTTCTCATTACTGCGACGGTCTTGCTATTAAATATTGCCGCGCGCTTTATCGGCGGGCAAGACCATAGCAGATAGCTTAAGGCTAACCAGCTACAAGGCTAAGAGTAGAAACCATACCTGCATTTAATAAGCTTTCAAATTAATAAAGTTTTAAAAGAAGAGGATACTATTATGACTGATGTATTAGAAAGAAGAGCAACTAAGCCGTTAACATATACAAGCCGCAAACGTTGTTTACTAGATGACGCTATGTTTGATAATAATCAGGATATTCAACCAGACATCGCCCATCTTATCAAACAAACTATGACAGATATGCCGGACAACATGCCGCCTGCCAAGATGACTATTCGCGATTTGGATTTTTATTATGGCGATTTTCAAGCGTTAAAAAATATCAACATTGATATTGCAGAAAAAAAGGTCACCGCTTTTATCGGTCCATCAGGCTGCGGAAAATCAACGCTACTACGTACCTTTAACCGTATGTACGACTTGTATCCGAGTATGCATGCTGAAGGTCAAATCACCCTCGATGGTCAAAACATTTTGGCAAAAGATACCGATGTTAATTTGCTGCGGGCACAAGTCGGCATGGTCTTTCAAAAGCCCACACCCTTCCCGATGTCCATTTATGACAACGTCGCATTTGGCGTTCGTCTCTATGAAAAGCTCAGCAAAGCAGAGCTAAATGAGCGTGTCGAGTGGGCGCTTAAAAAAGCGGCGTTATGGCCTGAGGTGAAGGACAAGCTTAAAGCATCAGGCTTGTCATTATCTGGCGGACAGCAGCAGCGACTTTGTATCGCCCGCGCAGTAGCAACGAAGCCTGAGGTTTTGCTATTAGATGAGCCAACATCAGCGCTTGACCCTATCTCTACTGGTGCGATTGAAGATTTGATTAGCGATTTAAAAAACGACTATACCATTGCTATCGTAACGCACAATATGCAACAGGCCGCGCGCGTCTCCGACTACACTGCTTATATGTATTTAGGCGACATGATAGAGATGGGTGATACCCATCAAATGTTTAACAATCCAGCACAAAAAGCGACTGAAGATTATATTACCGGTCGTTATGGCTAAGTGGCTGTTGCTTTAAACCCAGTTTAGCTGGTTGAGGCATTATCCGCCAAATCTGGCCGAGGACTCAAGGTATCGGGTTTAAGTAGTTGACTGTTGAACTCTGCAATTGAATCGGCGCTATAGCCGTCTGCAATCTTGGCGTCGGCCTTGTCATCACGCTTGATATGAAAATCGGACTCGATGATTTGCGTAAGACGACGGGTAAGCTCATCAAGCGGCCATGGCCATAAGATGGGGCGACCGTCCTCATGCAGATACCAGCTATTACAACCGCTCGTCCACACTGTCGTCCCGAGCGCCTCGTTCACTTCTTCATAAAAGGCGTCGGTGGCCTCTACAGTCGGCTCAATCTCGCTAATACCTTCACGGCGCATGCGATCCATCCAGTTTATGACATACTGGGCTTGCGCTTCGGCGATAGGGACCAATGAGGAGTTACCAATAGGGCTGTTGGGTCCCATCAGTGTGAATAAATTAGGGAATCCTGGGATCATCGTAGTGTTATGGGCAATGGGTCCCTCGTTCCAAGCGGCATCTAAGGCGATACTGTCACGCCCTGTCACTTGCATTGGGCGCATATAAGACTGCGCATGAAAGCCCGTAGCGAAGACTAAAATATCAAACTCATGTAGTTGACCGTCTTTGGTCATCACCCCCTTTGGATCGATACGTTCGATATGGGTGGTGCAAACCTCAACATTAGGCTGCTGTACTGCTTTATAGAAGGTCGGGGAAGAAATCATGCGCTTACACATCGGTGCATAATCTGGCGTCAAGCGCGCGCGCAAACCATCGTTAGCCACTCGGGACAGGCTACCTTTAGCACCCTTACTAAAGAAAGATCGCTGCCACCCAGGTGTCAATGGCGCTTGAAATAAATTGGTAAATAGCTTACCTGAAGCATTATAAGCCAAGCGCTGAATGGCAGGTACTTTTGCCGCTAGCGTGCGTAGCGGTTTAGGAATCTCCGGGTTCGGCGCGCTAATGACCCACTGCGCGCTGCGCTGAAACAAAGTCACTTGCGCGCACTGCTCGGATAATGCACTGAGTATTTGCACGCCAGTTGAGCCATTACCGATGATACCAACACGCTTACCCTCTAAATCAACGCTATGATCCCAACGTGCGCTATGAAAGCTTGCGCCTGCAAAGGTTTCTATACCTTTGATATCTGGCATATTAGGATGATGCAGTACTCCTGTGGCACAAACTAGCACGTCAGCTTCGTCAGTCTCGCCAGCTTTAGTGCTGATCTGCCAGCGACCGTCTTCAAATTTAGCGGCGTCAATTTCAGTATTGAATTTGATGTGCTCGGTCAAGCCGCGTTTTTCGGTGACGTATTCAAAATAATCTCGCAGCTCTTTACCGGGCGCAAATACATGGCTCCACTTCGGCGATAGCTCATCTTTATAACAATAAAAATGTGCTGGCACATCACAAGCAAGACCCGGATAAGTATTATCCCGCCAAGTACCGCCCACAGCGTCCGCTTTTTCATACATCACAAAATTGGAGGTTCCGGCTTCTTTTAGCGCTTTGGCCATCGCAATACCTGACATGCCAGCGCCAATAATAGCGACTTTAGGTAGCGGCTCTTTTGGTTGATATCTTGGAAACTCAAGCGATTTATATTTAAGTGCCGACTTGGTAAATAGACGATCGATCACGCCCATCACCAAAATACCCGGATGCCAGACGCGTATCGGCTCATAGGCGACGGCATACAAAATCATGTCCGCGCCGGCTTCAACTGATAGCTTGGGATATGCGTTCCAAGTATTTTGCGCAGGCGCGATCATCTCCGTTTGCGTGAGTGGCAGATGCACCGTCGTCCAGTTGATACCATCATTATAAGTCTCGGCAGATACGCTCTCAGCAAAGCCATTGAGCGCGTTCTTTGAGGCGATATAAGCGCCAAATCTTGGCGTCCCTGAGAGCTGCGTGCCCATCGTTGAGATATTGATGACATGGCCGCCAGTACCGCTGATGCGCATGCGATCGACTAAAGGAATGGTGAGGTTAATCGCGCCGAAGTAATTAATTTTCATGACGCGCTCATAGTCATGTAAGCGCTCGGCAGCGTCATAAATCGTGCGGCGGATAGAGCGACCGGCATTATTGACGATGGTATCGACACCGCCATGCTCTTTAATCACCTGCGCAATGAGGTTTTCACGGTCATTATCCTCACTGAGATCACAAGTATAGATAAACGCCTTGCCATCAAAGCCAGCCGCGGTGTCAGCGACTTCTTGCAGTTTATCGCTACGGCGCGCGACGAGTAACACGTGTGCACCAGCTTCAAGCAAAGATAAAGCCGCACTACGACCCACTCCTGAAGACGCGCCAGTGACTAAGATACGCTTGCCTTGCACTTTTCGGCGCAGCTCGTCCGCGAAAGAGCGACCAGCAAGCAAACGTTTGATTCGACGGAATTGACGGGTAGGCTCAGCTTCTAATAACAGATCGGCAATACGATCGGCAGGCGTACGTTTGGGTTTTGCAGTCCGTTTAATATCCATATCAATCCCTCTCCATGATGAGCCAAAGCCTGAAGCTCTCTTAAGCATCTTGAGCCTACTAATAAAACAGCCCTCATTAATAAAGTTAATTTAACTATAGATAACAAAAAAATGATAAATGAGGTAATCTTTTAGATTATTTATTATCTTACAATTATCTACTAATCGTAAGTTTTATAATGACTTACAAGTGTACACTAAACCAAAAACCTCCTAATGCTTTAAGACCTGGTACTGATGATCCTCACCTAAGATAAGGATATCTTATGAGCGCGTACAACTCTGGTCTCATAACCTTTTCAAAGGTGCTCGGTAGGCTTCCTAATATTGCCTTTAATCCCGCTAAAACCAATGACGTGCTTTGGGTATATCTGTCTAATGATAACAATCTCACCCGAGTCGATGACAAAGAATACCAGCATAACTAATCTTTCCAAAGTAGAATAATATATATTTACAGAATTTATAGTAATTAAGGTTACTATTAATTTCTTACTAAAATCACCATACAGATCAAAACAATTTATCTTTATTTAATAAAATTAATACCGATTCTACAAGTATTTATTATATAGTGGTAATTATAATTATCGTTAAAACACCTCTAAAATTAAATAATTTAAAAGACAGTGTATAAAGGAAAATGAGCTATGAAAAATACTCGCTCAAAACCGCAGTCCAGTACTAAGCATCAAGCTAGCACTAAGACAGACGCAGCTAGTAAAAACAGTAAAATCAATAGTGAAAACTCTAAAGTAGACGGTGAAACCAAACCTGTAGCACTAGCGCCATTATCCGATATGCGCCCGGCCACTTTGGATAAAATAGAGAAAGCCGTGCGCCAGCTTTTTGCGGGTAGTGATGCTAGCGATATTACGATGATACAAATTGCCAAGGCTGCAAATGTATCGCTACAGACGCTCTATAAGTATTTTGGCGATAAGCAAACGGTGCTTTATACCATTATGGATTTAGTGTTAGGCAGGCTCGCGACAAGGATGATGGATCACTTGCAAGGCATTGATAGCGTAGAAGATCGTCTACGTAAAACGCTATGGGTTTGCTTGGATTTTGTCGATACTCATCCTGACGCGGTGATGGTGTTATCCAAAGTATCGATAGCGCGTTTTCATAACATCGCTATTTACAATAACAAAGAGCTTATTAATGCTTTTTTGAGTGTGCTTGAGGATGGTCAAAAGCGCGGAGTATTGGTTGATACGGTTCCATTGCACATTTTATTCGATGTGTTTATGGGGTTTATCAGTCGCCTTGGTATTATGCAAACTATTCGTCAAGCCAAAGAGCCATTGAACGCAAATTTTGATGCTTTATTTAGTATATTGTGGCGCTCTATGTCTAAGCCTGAGCTATCGGCACTATGAACAGATCATTAAACAAATCCACATAGTAAAAAGCTGAGTTTTTTAGCTCAGCTTACGTATACCTTATGACTGAAAACTACATTTCAGCGGTATTGGCTGATTTTCTAAGCTCATGACGTAGTATTTTACCGACAGTAGATTTGGGTAGCTCGGTTATAAACTCAATGTGACGAGGACATTTGTAGCCGGCTAGATTTTCTTTACACAGCGCTTTTATATCTTCTTCATTCAAACTAGGATCGCCCTTTACGATATAAGCTTTAACCGATTGACCTTGGCGCTTATCAGCAATACCAACCACGGAGCACTCCGCCACCTTGGGATGGGTCTCGATGATATTTTCGACTTCATTGGGATACACATTAAAGCCGCTGACGATAATCATATCTTTTTTGCGATCATATATTTTGATAGCGCCTTGCTCATTCATAGAAGCGATATCACCGGTTTTTAGGTAGCCGTCAGCAGTAAAAAACTTAGCATTGTCAATATTATGATAAGTTGTGATGACGTTATCGCCTTTGATGCACATCTCGCCCACCTCACCTAACTCTAAAATCTCTCCTTCATCATTTCGGATACTAATATCGACTCCAGGTAGTGGTAAGCCGACGTTGCCACTGTACTCAGTACCGTCAAACGGATTGGCGGTTCCTACCCCTAAGGTCTCTGACATTCCCCAGCCCTCGAGGATAGGTAATCCTGTGACTTCAAGCCAGCGCTTAGCCGTTTCAGGAGTTGCTGCCATACCGCCAACCACCGTCAATTTGCATTCAGAGAAGTCTAGTTTCTTAAAGTCAGGATTATTGACAAAGGCTTGAAATAAAGTATTCACCCCCGGCAGAAGATGAAAAGGGCGCTTACCTAATATTTTAATAAAGCTATCAATATCACGAGGGTTAGTGACTAACGTGAGATGCTGACCTACCGTCAAACCGACTATCGAGCAGATAAAAGCATAAATATGATAAAGCGGCAGGGCAATAATGGTGTTCATCTGAACGCCATCAGCAATGTCAGCATAAACCGGTTTGAACCATTCAACGTACTGATAAGTCGCCGTGACCACATTTTTATTATTGATCAAGATACCCTTGGCGACACCTGTCGTGCCGCCCGTATATTGCAACATTAATAAGTCATTTTGGCTAATATCTGGACGAGTATAAGGCAGATATTTCGCTTGTTTTAGCAGGCCTTTATAGCTAATGACACTATAGCTGGCATTGGATGCAAGCTGATAATTAGGGATGGCTTTTTTTAGATATTTTGCAGCGATATCTACAAGCCCGCCTTTTGCCGCTCCTAGCATATCGCCAATTTTACTAATAACGACAGTCTTGACTAAGGTTGCATCGACTATTTTCTCGAGCGTATTACAAAAGGGTTCTAAGATAAAAATTGCTGAGGCATTGGAGTCAATCAGCTGATGTTTTAACTCGCGAGGGCTATACAATGGGTTGATTAAGGTGGTCACCATACCTGCGCGTATAACGCCGATGACAATAGGCAAGTACTGATGGACGTTAGGCATCATAATCCCTATGACTGAGCCTTTGGCAAGTCCCAAACCTTGAATCCAAGCGGCAATTTTCAATGACACTTTATCAATTTGCGCATAAGAGTAGCTCACGCCCATATTACTAGTAAACTCACGAGCAGCAAATTCTTGCAATTTATCATCGAATATATCTAGCACGGTACTAAGTGGTCGATCTATATGTGCATTGACCCCCGCTGGATAACTCTGTGTCCAAAATTTATCCATAACTTACCTTCCTTGGTAATTGGTTTAAGAGAATTCATACTTCTCAAGCGTTATCTGTGCACGACTCCTTAATCATCTGCCATCCTAAGGTACTCTGATGACCATCTTGATGGGCAAATAACGCATGTGCTTTGGCTTCTTCTAAACTAAGTACAGGCGTCACACAAACATCGGCTGACGCGAATACTTGCTGCCAATGACTTAAAGGCTGACTGGCAAACTTTTCAGCGACCGCTTTTGTCGCTTTTTGACTCTCAGGTAGGTTGGGCATAACCCCGCGTTGCCAATGAGCGTCTTTGAGCTCAGGTAGCTCTAACACCTCGCATAACCCTTGCCAGAATTTTAGCTCGAGTGAGCCTACTGCCATATGACGGCCGTCTGCGGTTTTGTACAACCGATAGCAAGGCAACAGACCACCTAAGAAATCATGTTGCGGCTTTGGATTTTTGCCAGAAAAGCTCGCAACCAGTTTTCCAGTCGCTTTTGGCATTACCATATGGTTATATAAACTATGGGTCATACTGACAGCGACATGGCGTCCTTTGCCCGTACGCTGGGCGGCAAAGACTGCTGCGAGCAGGGCAATGACAGCGGTATCACTACCGCCCGCCAAATCGGCAAACTGGATGTTAGGCATAGCCTGCGCGCCATTTGCCGTCTTTAACTGATCGAGTACCCCGCTCATCGCCATAAAGTTGATATCGTGTCCTGCTTTATCCGCCCAGTCATGAGCTATTTGAGAATCGTCACTGCCATCAGATATTCCATCAGCTACGCCATAGCCAGTAATCGATACCATGACCAGCTTTGGATTAATGGCATGCAAGGTCTTAGCATCTAGCCCCATGCCCTCAAGCACCTCAGGACGGAAACTGTCGAGCATCACGTCGCTTTCTTTTAGATGCGTTTTGATGGCTTCTATGCCTTGTGGATCACGGAAATCAACTTTTTGCGTCTCTTTACCATGGTTCAAAGCGCTAAACAGCTCACCAAAAGCGCGGGCTGGATCGCCGCCTTTCGGCTCGATTTTTATAATATCTGCACCCAAATCTGCAAGCAGCCTAGTCGCAAAAGGGCCTGGCAGGTTGCGCGTCAAATCAACGACGCGCAGCCCTTGTAAGCAGTCTTTCATAGCATCCGCTTGATTAGCCATCTACAAACTCCTCGCCACTCGTAGCCATATCCACTAATATTTGCGCAGGCTCAAAACGTGCGCCATACTTCTCCGCCAGCTCACGACTACGCGCGACAAACTTATCGACGCCTACTGAGTTGATGAACTGCAACGTACCGCCTTGGTTCGGCGCAAAACCCCAACCGAAGATAGAGCCGATGTTGGCATCAGCCACTGTACGGACAACGTTTTCTTCGAAACACTTCGCGGTCTCATTGGCTTGGACGTAAAGTAGACGGTCTATCAAGTCTTGCTGAGACGGCTGCTCATCTGTCGTTGGATACAGTTCGGTGAGCTTGGGCCATAAGTGCTTGTCGCCTTTTTCAGGATACTCATAAAAGCCTTTGGCGACTTTTTTACCTTCGCGTCCTAGCTCGTTGACCATTTTTTCAACCACTGGCATGGCAGGATGCGGCGTAAAGGTTTTACCTTCCGCTTGCATGGCCTTTTTAGTCTGCCCCATCACGTGTAGTGACAGACTTAACGAGACTTCATCTTGTAGCGCCAGCGGCGGCATCGGCATACCAGACTTCATACCTGCTACTTCGATGCTGCGAGGATGGATACCCTCACCTAACATCGCAATACCTTCTGACACATAAGTTCCAAAAACGCGCGAGGTGTAGAAGCCGCGACTGTCATTAACTACGATTGGCGTCTTACCGATTTGACCAACATAGTCAAAGGCTTTTGCTAAGGTTGCATCATCCGTTTGTTCACCAACGATAATCTCAACCAAGGGCATCTTATCTACTGGCGAGAAGAAATGCAGACCGATGAACTGATTTGGGCGTTCACTGGCGCGGGCAAGCTCAGTGATAGGCAAGGTTGAGGTATTAGAAGCATAAACGGCGGTTTCTGGAATAACGGCTTCAGATTTGCGCGTACATTCTGCTTTAATATCTACATCTTCAAAGACAGCTTCGATGATTAAATCACAGCCTTCTAAATCATCATAAGATACGGTGGTTTTTATCTTATCAAGCAGTGCTCGTTTTTTCTCTTCCGTTGAGCGCCCGCGGCTGATAGCCTTGTCTAGCAGCTTAGTAGAATAGCTTTTGCCCTTTTCAGCGCCTTCGATAGCCGTATCGAGCAATACCACCTCCATACCCGCCTTAGCAGACACGTAAGCGATACCCGCACCCATCATGCCAGCGCCCAAAATGCCCACTTTTTTGGTTTTATAACGCTCATACCCTTCTGGGCGTGACTGACCTTTTTTAATGCTATTAAGCTGCGTCCAGAGGGTATTGATCATATTTCTAGATTCGCTTGACAGCACGCAAGCAGCAAAATAGCGCGATTCAAGCTCAAGACCAGTATCGATATCGACTAGGCAGCCTTCAAAGACAGAGGACATGATATGGGTAATCGCTGGATAGTTACCGTGCGACTTTTGATTGGCCATGGCAGGCGCGATAGAGAATACTTGCACCACTTTTGGATGCTTGCTATCACCGCCGGGGATTTTAAAGCCTTTTTTATCCCAAGGTTGCTGCGCTTTTGGATTGGCTTTTATCCAAGCTTTTGCTTGCGCTAACATATCATCCTTATCCGTCGCGGTGGCGTCGATAAGACCGATCTCTTTGGCAGCGGATGGGCGCAACTCGACTCCTTGCGTCATCAGCTCAAGCGCTTTTTGGATACCAACCAGTCTTGGTAGACGCTGAGTACCGCCGCCGCCCGGTAGCAAGCCAAGCTTGACTTCAGGTAGACCCAGTTTGGTTTTTAGCGAGTCGATCGCGATGCGGTAGTGACAGGATAAAGCAAGCTCCAAGCCGCCGCCCAATGCTGTGCCAGTCATGGCAGCGACCACAGGTTTACCCGAGGTTTCAAGTTTACGTAGGCTGCCTTTTAAGTCTTCAACCAGATCAAAGGCTTGCTCTGCAGTTTCTATGTTAGACAGCTGATCGATATCAGCACCGACGACAAAGCTGTCTTTTGCTGAGGTCAAAATCAAACCTTTGGCAGACTCATCATTGATAAAGCTGTCCGTCATAACAGCGAAAGCTTCGGTAAAACCGTCGCCGATGACATTCATTTTGCGCGCGCTTTGATCGATACTGACCGTAACGATGTCATCATCACGTTGCGCTGAAAAATTGGCTAGATTATTAATAGTATCAATGCTATCTGTATTTGTAGTCATTTTTTATCCTTTAAATGATCTCTTAGTTATCACTATCTATGTGATGATTAAATGTTTAAACGCGCTCGATAATAGTCGCAATACCCATACCACCACCAACGCACAACGTCAGCATGGCGGTTTTTAGGTCACGGCGTTCTAGCTCATCTAATACAGTGGTCATTAGCATCGCACCCGTCGCCCCTAGCGGATGACCCATGGCAATAGCACCACCATTGACGTTGACGATATCCAGCGAGATACCTAAGTCATGAGCGGCGTTCATAGGAACCGCGGCAAAAGCTTCGTTGATCTCCCAAAGATCGATATCAGAGGCTTGCATGCCCGCTTTGTCTAGCGCTTTTTGGCAGGCAGGCGTCGGACCAGTCAGCATGATGGCAGGCTCGGAGCCGATGACTGAGGCCATAGTAATCTTGGCGCGCGGCTTGAGACCCGCTTTTTTGCCAGCCGCAGCGCTACCGACTAGGCATATCGCTGCACCATCGACAATGCCAGATGAATTACCTGCGTGATGCACATGATTGACAGTTTCGATCGTGGTGTATTTGTCCAAGATGACGCTATCAAAGCCCATCTTGCCAGGCATAATAAAAGACGGATTTAGCTTTGCTAAGGTGGCGATATCCGTATTCGGGCGAATAGTTTCGTCTTTAGCTAATAACAACATACCGTTAAGGTCTGTGACGGGTACCACCGACTTATCAAAATAGCCCTGCTCCCAAGCATTGGCGGCTCTTTGATGTGACTGAGTGGCAAACTCATCGACATCCCTACGACTAAAGCCTTTGAGCGTCGCTATGGTATCAGCACCAACGCCTTGTGGGACAAAGCTTGTGGCATCGTTAACACGCGGATCCATATACCATGAACCGCCGTCTGATCCCATCGGCACGCGGCTCATAGACTCAACGCCACCTGCGACGACCAAATCCTCCATACCAGACATGACTTTGGCCGCAGCAAGATTGATAGACTCCAGGCCTGAGGCACAGAATCGAGATAAGGTTAAGCCTGCAGCGCTCTGCGCCCAGCCCGCATCAAGAACCGCGGTACGCGCAATATCAGAGCCTTGTTCACCCACAGGGGTTACGCAGCCGAGCACCACGTCGTCAACCAAGCTCGTATCCAAGTGATGACGCTGCTCCATTTCTTTTAATAAGCCACGAACGAGCCAAGTAGGAGAAGCTTGATATAAAGACCCGTCCTTCTTGCCTTTACCACGCGGGGTACGAATACTGTCATAAATATAAGCGGTCTCAGTCATAAAAATCCCTTTAGTATTTTTGATAAGTGATAAATAATAAGATATCAAGAAGGACGCATCCTTCTCAATTAATGTTTAATATTACAAGTCTATAGCTCTGTCTCGATTATAGAAACTACATAAAGCGTGACGCCAGCTCTTTCATGATCTCATTGGTGCCGCCGTAGATTTTTTGTACGCGAGCATCAGCATACATACGAGCGATTGGATACTCTGACATATAACCGTAACCGCCGAATAGTTGCAGACACTCATCCATCGTTTTGCACTGTTTTTCAGTCACCCAGTACTTAATGAGCGAGGCTTGTGCGGCATCAAGTGTTCCCGCTATTTGCGCTTCCACTGCCGAATCGCATAAGGTTTTTACCGCTAAATAATCCGCTTGCACCTCAGCGAGCTTAAAGCGCGTATTTTGAAACTTCCAAATCGGCTTACCAAAGGCTTCACGCTGTTTAACATAATCGAGTGTCAGCTCTAAAGCCAGCTTCATAGCGCCGCAGCCACTTAGGGCAATAATCAGGCGCTCTTGTGGCAGCTCTTGCATCATGTGCATAAAGCCTAAACCTTCCATACCGCCTAGGACGTTTTTTTGGGGTACACGGACATTATCAAAGAAGAGCTCTGAGGTATCTTGTCCAGCAAGGCCCGTCTTTTTGAGGTTACGACCACGCGAAAATCCTTCTAAACCATCCGTCTCAACTAGGATAAGAGAGACGCCTTGCGCGCCCTTATCGCGGTCTGTTTTACAGGCTAATAGTACAATATTGGCATGCTGACCGTTGGTGATAAAAGTTTTGGAACCATTAATGATATAGTCGTCACCATCCTTTGTCGCATAAGTCTTAATGGCTTGCAAATCAGAACCCGTACCCGGTTCAGTCATCGCAATAGCGCCAATATACTCGCCCGTTGCCATTTTTGGTAACAAGGTTTTCTTCTGATCTTCGGTGCCAAGCTTATAGATATAGGGCGCTACAATACCTGAATGCACCATACCGCCATAACCTGCTTGGTTCGCTTGCGCTTGCGCCAATAGAATAGCGGCTTCATGACCAAAGTCGCCGCCGCCACCGCCGTATTCTTCTGGTATTGACGCACATAAAAAGCCCATCTCGCCAGCCTCTTCCCAAGCATCGCGGTCGATCATACCCTTATCACGCCATCCTTCGTCTCTATCTTCCCAGCTTTGGAACATTTTTAAGGCACTGTCGTATACCATTTCGTGCTCTTCAGTCATCCATTTTGCTGAAAATGTTCGAATACTCATATCATCTTTCCTTGACAGGTTTCTTAGTAATAATTAAATCAATAATGATAGTCTAAAAACGTTGATGATCAAATTAATTATAAATAGTAATATTAATTACCCTTGCAAAATATCAATTGTCATTTTTAAGTAGTAGACTATGCAATTTATACTAAAATAGTAAGTATTAGGTTGCAACCCATATTTTATTAATGGTAATTTTTATTACCTTTATATATATGATTGGATGATGTAGGTTGGTAACGCGATTGCTCATAGCCATTATGGAAAAATTGAAAAGCTTACGTTATCTTTAGATAAATACCAACGTAGGCTGTCTTGTACGGCCGCATAGATGGCTGCATCGATAGATAAAATGAGATAGAAGTTTAAGAATTCTAAATTAAAAGGTTTAGATAAAGAAACATAGAAAGGACGTATCGTCATTAAAATATCAAAGATATAGATAAGTAAAACATGGTACGAAAACAGGCCCTTTTGAATGAGAGATGGTTTATAGGTTTAGACGCGCTCTATCACCATAGCCAGTCCTTGCCCAATGCCAATACATAAACTAACTACCGCATATCGCCCGCCCTTGCGCTGTAGCTCCCGTGCCGTACTCAACGCCAGCCTTGCGCCTGATGCGCCAAGCGGATGTCCGACGGCAATTGCCCCGCCATTAGGGTTAACTCGCTTATCCTCAAAATCAATATCCAAACCTTTCAGACAGCCCAGTACCTGCGAGGCAAAGTCCTCATTAATCTCAATGATAGACATATCATCAAGGGTTAAGTCAGCACGTTTTAACGCTAGCTTTATCGCTTCAACAGGGCCTACGCCCATGATATTTGGTTCAATGCCCATCGCGCCCGATGAGAGAATTTTAGCAATAGGCTTAAAGCCTAACTTTTCCTCTGCTTGCTTTGAGCCAATAATGAGCGCCGCTGCCCCATCATTGATACCTGAGGCATTGCCTGCTGTGACCACCCCATTGTCATTTAAAGGCTTAAGTTTTTGTAGCGCCTCCACAGTAGATCTGGCACGCGGATGCTCATCTTCTACTATCGCTTTATCAGGTAGCTTTTTACCTTGCGACACCATGATGGGCGTAATCTCATCGTCAAAGAACCCTGCTTGTTTAGCAGCTTGATATTTCGCTTGCGAGTCAGCTGCAAATTTGTCTACCTCTTCCCGGCTGATACCGTATTTGCGCGCAACGTTATCACCCGTTTGCGGCATGCTATCGCTGCCAAACGCTTTGATCAAAATAGGATTGGGAAAGCGGCTACCAATGGTCGTATCAAATACTTTACATTCACGACTAAAAGGCGTTTCAGTCTTAGCAAAGACAAAAGGCGCGCGGGTCATTGACTCCACGCCACCTGCTAAAAATATCTCACCCTCCTTAGAAGTAATACTTCGGGCAGCATCGATGACAGTGGACAGCCCTGACGCGCATAAGCGATTGACGGTTTGACCGGGCGTTGTGACATCTAATCCTGCTAGTAGAGCAGCATTACGGGCGATATTGCGTGAGTCTTCACCGGCTTGATTGGTGTTGCCGATCAGTACTTCATCGAAGACATCGCTAGATAATTGGTGCTTTTCGACCAAAGCTTTGATCACTGCCGCAATCATATCATCAGGACGCACGGTGGCTAATGCGCCTCCATAGCGACCAAAAGGGCTTCTTAATCCATCATAAATATAGGCATCTAACATTACTGTTCCTTGTTATGTTTTGAGCGTTTTTATAAGTAAAATATAGTGTTTATAGAATTGAGCCACCGCTTAGCATCAGTATTGGTATTAGTAGTTGCTCTGCTGAGTAAATAATGAAATGCCCAGTTTGGCGCGGCGCTGTAGCCAAGGGCTTGGCCGATAACGTGGGTCGCCTGTGAGCGCGTAAATACGCTGTAAGATAAGTAAAACCCGCGAAGCACCAAGCTCATCACCCCATGAGATAGGACCGTATGGATATCCAAGTCCAAGCTTGATCGCATTGTCGATATCTTTTGGCGTAGCTATGCCTTGCATCGCCATATCACAACCTAAATTAATCACCATAGCAACGACTCGCTGAGCGACAAAGCCAGTACTTTCCGTAATGAGCGTGGCATCGACAGCATCATTTGAGCTTTTCGCAAACTTATTATTTCTACCAAACAATGCATAAGCTTGCGCCACAAATCTGTCCTCTGTAACGATACTTGGCATCAGGGTGCGATGCTTGGATAAATCAGTCAGCATATCGATGGCGACCGATTGTTGAGGGTTCACTTGATAGCGAATAGCCGCATTAGTGGTATCTTCGCCGTAGATGGCCAGCAATATCAAACTGTCAGGATTTGGCTTATCGTTGTCGTCGATAGCGATGTCTTTAGTATTGAGATAATCGACCAGCTGTTGTTTATCTGCTGCTAAATCTGCGCCAATCCAAACTGATATGTTTGAGGTATCACAATCTGTCTTATAAGGTGATTGTTGATTCGTATTTGCTGTCGCTTTTTGACTCTCTTGTTTTTTATTTTCTGCGTAATGATAAAAGCCCTCACCAACTTTACGACCCAGCTTTTTGCCTATCAGCATTTGACGGGTCAAGGGATGCGGGCGATAGCGAGGCTCAAAATAATATTGGTTATAAATCGATTCCATAACTGGATGCGACACATCGATGCCAGTGAGATCCATCAGCTCAAACGGTCCCATCCGAAAGCCAGCCCCTTCACGTAAAATACGATCGATATCCTCAACAGTAGCCACACCATCGCCTAGTATTTTTAGCGCTTCTGTACCAAAAGCTCTGCCGCCATGATTGACAATAAATCCTGGAGTGTCTTTTGCGACGACGCCTAGATGCCCCATGCGTGTGGCTAAATCTGTCAGCGTTTCTACAATACGATGGTCAGTAGAGAGTCCCGGAATTACTTCCACTATTTTCATGAGCGGCACGGGATTAAAAAAGTGAAATCCTGCCACGCGCTCTGGGTACTCACAGACGGAGGCAATCGCGGTCACCGCTAGCGATGAGGTATTGGTGGCCAAAATAGTCTCAGCCGTGACAAGGCTCTCTAACTGTTTAAACAGCTGCTGTTTGATCTCTAAATTCTCAATAATCGCTTCAATAACGACATCTACCTCGGCAATTTTGGCTATATCTTCAATCACGGTTAGGTTTGATAAAGTCGCTTGCAGTTGCTTATCGGTAAACTTACCTTTAGCCGCCAGTTTTTCAAGGGTGGCTTTGAGCGATTGACGTCCTTCTTCAGCGGCGCCTGCTTTAGCGTCGAACAAGAGTACGTCAATGCCCGCTTGCGCGGCGATTTGGGCAATACCCATACCCATAACGCCAGTGCCAATAATGGCCAATGATTTAATAGTCATAATATTCCTTTATATGATCGTGATTTAGCTGTGATAATTCTCTAATGTAACCGACTACTGCCCTTTATAGTTGGCATCACGCTTTTCTAAAAAAGCTTTTGCCCCTTCTTTTTGGTCTTCGGTATCGAACAAAATCTGGAAGGCTTTACGCTCTAAAGCTAACGCCGCTTGCAATGGCATATCGGCGCCTAGATTGGCAACTTCTTTGATTTGGCTTAAGGCAATGGGCGAGTAACCTGCCAGCTGTTCAGCGATCTCGATAGCACGCTCAATAGTCGCCTCATCGTCAACCACTTCGGACACTAACCCCATCTGATCTGCTTCCTGAGCCCTTATCATATCGCCCGTCAATATCAGCTTCATAGCTTTGTGTTTGCCAAGCACGCGAAATAGCCGCTGCGTGCCCCCTGCTCCCGGCATCAAGCCTATTTTAATCTCAGGTTGCCCAAACTTAGCCGACTTGCCCGCGACAATAATGTCAGCGTGCATGGCAAGCTCACAGCCGCCGCCCAGAGCATAGCCATTAACAGCGGCAATAATAGGCTTGCGACAATTGGTGATAGCATCCCAATATTGTTCGCTATGACGTAGATAGATATCGACTGTCTTTGCGGTTAAGAAGTCGTTGATATCGGCACCAGCGGCGAACACTTTATTACCGCCAGTAAGTACGATAGCTTTGGTCTTTGGATCATCGTTTAATTTGACGAAAATCTCTGCCATTTGCTCGCGCAATTCAGCATTCAAAGCATTGCGAACTTTGGGACGATTAAGGGTTATCACACTCACGCCACTATCTAGTGTCTCACAAATAATAATTGATTCTTCCATGAAGCTATCCTTAATAGGTACTTATCGATATTAAAAAATACCGCACTGCGGTTTTCATAACCGAAATTATTGTAATCTGATTTAGTATAGATTATGCTATTTAGCTCATACAAGCTCTTTATGTAAAACAAGTCATTGCACAATCAGATATTAGCGCCAAACTCATCGGCACTATTTTTAACATTCAGCTTTTAACATTCAGCCACATCAGACAAGGAAGTCCCATGATTAGAGATCAAGAAGTCCTCGACCATATCGTTAACACCGTTCGCCAGTTTGTCAATAATCAGTTGATACCTATGGAGGATTGGGTCGCAGAGAATGACCGATTGCCAGACGAGATTATCAATCAAATGCGCGAGCTGGGTCTGTTTGGTCTGACCATTCCAGAAGAATATGGTGGACTGGGCCTAACAATGGAAGAAGAAGTGATTGTCGCTTTTGAGATGGGGCGCACCTCCCCTGCTTTTCGCTCGCTTATTGGCACGAATAACGGCATTGGCTCCTCAGGACTCGTCATCGATGGCACCGAGGAGCAAAAACAAAAATATCTACCTAAACTTGCTAGCGGTGAGATTATCGGCTCTTTTTGTCTGACTGAACCTGAAGCAGGCTCAGATGCCGCCTCCTTGCGCACCACAGCTATCAAAGACGGCGACACTTATGTCATCAATGGCACTAAGCGCTATATCACCAACGCTCCAGAAGCCGGTGTCTTTACCGTAATGGCGCGTACTGACCCTGAGAACAAACGCGCAGGCGGCATCTCTGCCTTTATCGTTGAGAGTGACACCCCTGGTATTACCTTGGGTAAATGGGATAAAAAAATGGGGCAAAAAGGCGCGCATACTTGCGATGTGATCTTTGATAATTGTGTCGTGCCAGCGAGTGCTTTGATAGGAGGCATCGAAGGTATCGGTTTTAAAACAGCGATGAAAGTGTTGGATAAAGGTCGCCTGCATATCGCTGCTGCCAGTACCGCTGCCGCCTCTCGTATGTTAGATGATGCACTGCGTTACGCTGTCGATCGCAAACAGTTTGGTCAACCGATTGCCAGCTTTCAGCTTATTCAAGCGATGCTAGCGGACTCCAAGGCGGAGATTTATGCGGCCAAATCTATGGTACTCGACGCCTCGCGCCTACGTGATGACGGCAAAGATGTGGTGACCGAGTCCTCATGCGCCAAGATGTTTGCCACTGAGATGTGTGGCCGCGTGGCAGATAGAGCGGTGCAAATTCATGGCGGCGCAGGTTATATTGCTGATTATGGCATCGAGCGGTTTTATCGTGACGTGCGCTTATACCGTCTCTATGAAGGGACCACGCAGATTCAGCAGATCATTATCGCTCGCAATATGATTAAAGAAGTCAGCGAGTAAGTTTTACAATTTAATTGAGATCAAGATATTTTATGACCATCCCTATCTTTGATGACACTCATAGTGACGCTCATTTAGAGCTCTTAGAGCCTATCGCTGAGATGAGAGATAAGAATGATCGGCAGTTTGTCACCGCATTAGCACGCGGGCTCGAACTGCTGCGTTGTTTTAACCCGCAGCAGCCATTGCTAGGCAATCAAGAACTCAGCCAACTCACAGGGCTTCCTAAAGGCACTGTTACCCGTCTCACTTATACCTTAGTCAAACTTGGCTATCTGAAGCAAGCGACAAACAATGGCAAGTATCAGCTAGCGGCTGGCGTATTGGGCTTTGGCTATACCATGATAGCGAATATGGCTATCAATAATTTGGTCACTCCCTATATGGAAGAGCTAGCAGATTATGCCAATAGCGCCGTCGCTATGGCAACCCGCGATCGGCTAATGATAGTGTATCTCAATGTGGTGCAAGGTGCTGGAACGACGACGATGCGGCGTAACGTTGGCTCGTATTTACCTATTCACTTAAGTGCGATGGGGCGCGCTTGTTTAGCTAGTATGCCGCCAGCTGAGCAAGATTTCATTATGCAGGCGATTCATACAAAATATCGTGAGGACTGGTCAGCCATTAAGCCTAGCCTAGAACAAGCCTTTAAAGATTATGATGACTTTGGCTATTGTTTTTCATTTGGCGATTGGCAAAATCAGGTCAATGCGGTGGCCACTGCTATCATGCACCCTACCGAGGGCTTGCTAACCTTTAACTGCGGCGCGCCTAGTTTTGTACTGAGCCGTACTAAGCTTGAAGAGGACATTGCCCCGCGTTTGCTGCATATGAAGCACAATATTAAAAGCAGCCTTTATCTCAATTAAGGAGCATGCGCGCTCAACTTAAAGCCAATTACTGCAAATAACCGCCCTTAGACATAAGCTCAGGCGGCAGATCTGTCTCGCCCAGAGCTTCTAGTAGGTTAATCTCGATAGTACGCGAGATAGCAGTAAGAGCCAGGTTGTTAGCATCGACGCCAAATGGATTGGTTATTTCCTCATTGAGTGCATCTAAGCCAAAAAAGGTATAAGCAATGACGCCGCAAATTAGAGGGGTAACCCAGCCTAGTGAAGTAGCTAAGCCAAACGGTAGCATAAAGCAGTAAAGGTAAGTCGTACGGTGCACTAGTAAGGTATAAGCAAAGGGCAATGGCGTATTATGAATGCGCTCGCAAGCCGCCAAGACTATCGTCATAGAGGTGACCCGTTCATCCATATTTTGGATCATAAGATCGGATGTCAGCTGCTCACGTCGACTACGGCTAAGCTCTTTGCCTATCAATCGCAATAAATACTCAGGGAGGTTGCCGGCCTTACGCATACTGGCATGATGCTCTGGCGCTACAAAACGCTCAACATCTTCCCAAGGAGAAGTGCTGCGAAGCCTATGCCTGAGTGCATGAGTAAAAGCAATCGTCAGCTGCACCATAGCGCGCTGCGCGCGCTGTCCATTAACAGTCTCGTCATCTATAAAGGAGAGTACCTGCCGAGTAAAGCTGCGAGCATCGTATACCAACTGACCCCATAAGCAGCGGCCCTCCCACCAGCGCTGGTAGCTGGCATTATTGCGAAAGCCAAGAAACAAAGATAAGGCAATGCCAAGTAAGGTAAAAGGCGCAGCACCATAAGAGGGAAAAGAGCCGGGAATCCAGTGCTGAACGGCTGAAATGACTGCGCTAAGTAAAGTAATCAGTAAAACTTGTAGATAGATATGAGGAATTACAGAGCCGCGTAAGGTAAAAAGTATTCTAAAGGCATTCGGTTTTTGCCAAACGATCATGACAGCTTCCTATAAATCTAATATGAAGGTACGCGGGGTCAAATATTTGGGCGGATGCCTGAGTTGATAAGTCTATCCGGCTCATCCCAAATAAAAAAGTACGACTCTTGAGGCTACAAAAACTTATCCCAGCAGCAGGGTATTTTTTATATTAAATCGGCTAAACAACCAATCGCTAGCTATTGGGGCAATAATGACTGGCGATTTTAGCACGAAATTTTTTTATGCGGTGGCAGTGCTTAGGTAATAACTTGCATACCGTTATTAATAATTAGAATATTTGACTATTTATGACAAGAGTCATCAGCAAGCGCATGTAGTATCCCGCATGCTTCAGCGGGCGCCTGTGTGGTACACTTTTGTCGCAGCTCTAGTAGATGCCGCTTTAATTGCCTCAATTCTTGCATACGTGCCTCTACGGTCTCGATGTGCTCATCTAATAGCTCATTGACCTCGCCGCAGTTTTTGTCCGGAGTATCCCAGTACTGTAGTAACACACGCACTTCATCCAAGCTCATATCGAGCGTACGGCAGTGCAAGATAAACTGCAGGCGTTCAATGTGCTCTTCTTGGTATAACCGATAGTTGCCTTGGCTGCGAAAAGGCTTCGGCAGTAACTGCTCCTTTTCATAATAACGAATGGTCTCCACTGTCGCCCCTGTACGCTTGGCAAGCTCACCGATTTTGATCGGTGCTTTAAGTGCTGCTTTGACTGCCATTACTATCTCCTTTTATCACTCTAAACCATAAAATAGCTGTAAGGTTTGATTGTAAAAAATCAAACGGATTGTGGGCAATATATCTTGACCCTAAAGCCACTTCAGAGTTCATAATACCTTTAATAAGAGGATAAATCACTATGCAATATCATATTGAAGGTATGGACTGCGCCAGCTGCGTTGGTAAAATTGAAACAGCATTAACCCGTATGCCAGGCGTCTCTGACGTTCAGCTAAACTTTGCGACGCAAAAGTTAGCGCTAACCCTAGCGCCTGATGCCACGACTGAGGTCAAAGATATCGAAAAGACCATCAAACGCCTTGGGTTTGGTATGTCAGAATTAACCGAACAACAAGATGACGTCGTTGGTCATGAGGCCAATATAGACGATCAGCACTGGTGGCAAACGATGAAAGGTAAGCAGGTCATCGGCGTTGGCTTGCTGATGAGCGCAGCCTATGTGCTATCTTTAATTTTTCCTGCATACGGCGCTTGGGCTTTCATTATCGCTGTGGTTATTGGCGTACTCCCTTTTGCTCGCAAAGCCTTGGCACTGGCCACAACAGGCTCACCTTTTTCGATTGAGATGCTGATGTCTGTCGCGGCGCTTGGCGCCCTTATTATTGGTGAGGCTGAAGAAGCGGCTGCGGTTGTTTTTTTATTCTCCTTGGGTGAACTATTAGAGAGTGTCGCCGCTGATCGGGCGCGCGCGGGTATTAGAGCTTTGTCCTCACTGGTGCCCAAGAGAGCCGTGTTAATCGATGAGCAAGGCGGCGCGGCGCGTGAAGTTGCTGCCGCATCACTACAAGTAGATGATCGAGTGCTCGTCCGTCCTGGTGACAAGGTTTCTGCTGACGGCATTATTATCCAAGGTTCCTCCAGCTTAGATGATTCGCCGGTGACAGGAGAGTCGATACCGGTTGTCAAAACCATCGGCGATGAAGTATTTGCAGGTTCCATCAACGTCGATGGTGCGCTGCATGTGCGCGTGCAAAAAACAGCGGCTGATAACACTATTGCGCGTATCATTGAGCTGGTAGAGCAAGCCCAAGCCTCCAAAGCCCCCACTGCTCGTTTTATTGAAAAATTTAGTCGTTACTACACCCCGATAGTAATGGCTGTTGCCGCCTTAGTGATCATCGTGCCGCCAATAGCGCTAGGAGGAGAATGGGGAACCTGGCTCTATCGTGGTTTGGCACTGTTACTGATTGCTTGTCCTTGCGCTTTGGTACTATCTACCCCGGCTGCCGTCGCCTCAGGCTTAGCGGTTGGCGCGCGCCGCGGCTTATTGATCAAAGGCGGTAGCGCCTTGGAAATCATTGGCCGAGTCAATACCGTGGCCTTCGACAAAACCGGCACCTTAACCGAGGGCAAGCCACGCGTTACTGATGTTGTTGCCTTTACAGAAGGACGCACTGATTTGCACAGGACAAATGAAGTATTGGCGCTGTTCGCTAGTGTTGAGTCCAGCTCTAACCATCCGCTTGCCAATGCTATCGTAGATTACGCTAAAGCAGCTGAGGTTGCCATTCCTAACGCTACCAATGCCTTTGCGACCGCTGGTAAAGCGGTACATGCTACTGTCAATGAGCGATCTTTAGTCGTAGGCTCCCCAGTTTATGCCGCTGATGAGAGCTTGCTACTACCCGAGCAGCAAGTACAAATTGAGTCGCTGCAAAATGAAGGCAAAACGGTTTCAGTACTGTTCGATGAACACAGCGCTGAAGTGATTGGCTTAGTCGCACTACGAGATGAGTTACGAGACGATGCGCGGCAAGGTGTGGCTCAGCTCAATGCCATGAACGTGCGCTCTATTATGCTGACAGGCGATAACCATCTCACCGCGCAGGCGCTTGCCAGTCATTTAGACATAGAATGGAGAGCTGAGTTGTTACCCGAAGACAAGCTACGTTTACTCAGCGAGATGAAGAAGAATAACAAAATAGCGATGGTAGGAGACGGTATTAATGATGCGCCCGCCCTAGCTAACGCAGATGTCGGCATCGCGATGGGCGGTGGTACCGATGTGGCCATCGAAACCGCTGACATTGCCCTATTAAAAAGCCGCGTCACCGACGTCGCTCATCTCATTGCTCTGTCACGCGCGACCTTAGCCAATATCCATCAAAACGTCATTTTTGCGCTCGGTCTCAAAGGTATCTTTCTTATGACTACCATACTCGGCATCACGGGGTTATGGATCGCCGTACTCGCCGACACAGGCGCAACGGTACTCGTGACGCTGAACGCCTTACGCTTGCTGCGCTTTAAAAAAACCCTATAAGTTATCTTGAACTTATAGGGTCTCTACAAAGCTATATTTATTAAGAATTAACGCTCTAAGTGTAAATACTGCAAGTGGCACTCGTACTGATGCAAGATATCGACGAGCAC
The DNA here is from genome assembly GCF_051847575.1 of Psychrobacter sp. 1U2. NCBI lineage: Bacteria > Pseudomonadati > Pseudomonadota > Gammaproteobacteria > Moraxellales > Moraxellaceae > Psychrobacter > Psychrobacter sp. 1U2. The sequence continues at coordinate 97,142 of NZ_JBPYDC010000007.1, read as the reverse complement.
TTGCTCTTTGGTATAACCTACCAAATCATACTCTTGCGAGCCATCACTCAAGAACACCTCAGCACGGTAGTAAAATTCTGCATGCTTAGTTGAGGTATTCAGGGTGAAATTAGGACGTTCAGCTTTAATGAGATTGACTTCATAAACAAAGTCATCCTCATCGCCATGACCAACGCGCAGTTTGACACCATCTATATGATCGGTATCATGATCCATACTAGCATTGATAGTGTCACTAATATTTTCCATATTATGACTCTCTAAAATAGTATTAAGACCGCCTGCTTGCATCTCTTTTTCAAACTCGCTCATAGCTGGCATAACTACAGTCTGCAAGAATCTCTCCACTTGGGCATGTCCTGGGAAGCTGACGATACGTTGCAGACGTGCTTTCCAGCTCTTACCGTTATCGAGGACGTTTGCGGTGCCAACGGTACTGGCTTTGCGCTTATTACCCTCTTCTTTTAACGATTTCCACATCGACATCATGTAGAGCACCAGGATAAGCGAGAACGGCAAACCAGCGATTACAGACACGGACTGTAAGGAGGCAAAACCGCCTGCGAACAGTAAACCTAAAGTGATAAGACCGGTCGCTGCTGCCCAAAACAAACGCAGCCAAACCGGTGCGTCGGTGTCATTGGTCATGCCTCTTGAGCTTAAGTTCGCCAGTACTAAAGCGCCTGAGTCCGCTGAGGTTACAAAGAACACTAAACCGATGACCACGCCTGCGAATGACAAAATATCACTGTAAGGAAAGTACTCAAACAAGGCAAACATACCCATCGCGGCATCATTAACAGCGATTTCACCAAGCTCGGTTGCCCCATTAGCCACTAAGTCTATCGCTGAATTACCAAAGATAGAGAACCAAGCAAAGATAAAGCCAAGCGGGATAAACATCACCCCAAACACAAACTCACGCAACGTGCGGCCACGGCTAATACGCGCGATAAATAAGCCGACAAACGGTGCCCAAGCGACCCACCATGCCCAGAAAAATATCGTCCAGCCTGATTTCCAGTCGGCACCAGCGCTGCCATCATAAGCATAAACATCAAAAGTCTTGTAAACGATGGTCTGAAAATACTGACCGATACTTTGGGTAAAGGTATTGAGCAAGTATATCGTATTGCCCATCACCAGTATCGCAATCAATAGCAGTATAGACGACAGCATGTTGAATTCAGATAGACGACGTACCCCTCGCTCTACACCAGTCATGGCAGAGATAGCCGCAGCAGCGACCACACCCAAGATAATAAGGCTCTGCACCATTTTGCTCGACTCGATACCAAAGACGTGGGTTAAGCCTGCATTGGCCTGCAACACGCCGATGCCCAAGCTGGTCGCAATCCCCATCAAGGTACAGACGACGCCAAAGGTATCAATACCATCGCCGAGCCAGCCTTTGATTAAACGTTCGCCAAAGACTGGAGTCAGTGGTGAGCGTAGCGCAAGCGGCATGTTTTTACGATAGGCAAAGTACGCCAAGGCCATACCGATGAGTGCATAAATCCCCCAGCCGTGCAGACCCCAATGTAAAAAGGTTTGCGACAGTGCTTCACGCATCGCCTCGGCACTGGCAGGCTCAAGCCCTGTGTGCGGCGTCAGATAATGCATCAACGGCTCAGAGGCACCAAAGAATAATAAATCGATACCGATACCGGCCGAAAACAGCATCGCTGCCCACGCCAAAAAGGGAAACTGAGCTTTTTCGTGGTCCTGCCCCAGCTTGATATCGCCGTATTTAGAAAAGCCCACAAACAACGCAAAAATACTATAAGCAGCAACCACCAGCATGTAGTACCAGCCAAAGCTCTCTGATACCCATGCCATGCCATTACTTAATAATGTCTCGCTATAATCTGGAAACGCTATCGTCCAAATAATCAGTAAAATAGAAATAATAGCTGAGCCTAAAAAAACGGTCTTATTTAGACTCAGGGGTTTCGTCGCATCTTCTGATGGCGAACTGTACATAAAAGACCTCAATAGGTAAATGAAACACAGTCTGATATTGCTTTGTCCGTCATAACATAATGAAAAATCACCACGTCATATATATATGAGCACATGACGCACAAAGCAGTACCAATCAATAATAATTTGCTAAGCAATGAAATCCACCCTTAGCAAAACCTCAAAAACTAACAATACGAACTGAAATAACTGTCACGCTATAACCCGGTAAAGATAGAAAAGATATAGCGTGAACAGATTAGCGCTGATAAAAAAGACCTTTACTTTGAAAGGCCTTCTTATTGAAATTGTCTTATATTATTCATTGTCCAATAGTTTAAACAACAGAACCATAAGCGCGCATCGGCTCAGCTCGAAGCGGCGCGCCATTGGCGACATAATAGTCCGCCGTTGAGCGTGGCAACTGCTTGCCGCGCATCTTATCGACGATTTTTTCGGCCAGCATAATAGTGGTGGCGTTTAGGTTGCCGCTGATGATGTTCGGCATAATTGACGCATCGACCACGCGCAGGCCATCGATACCATGTACCAGCCCTTCTCCATTGACGACTGAATTATTGCCCTCGCCCATTGGACAAGTACAAGATGGATGATAAGCCGTCTCACTGTGATTACGGACGTACTCATCCAACTGCGCATCAGTCACTAAATCATCGGTCGGCGCAATAGCACGGCCGCGATAAGGATCAAGCGCTGGCTGATGCATAATCTCACGGGTGATACGCATCGCCGCACGGAACTCTTGCCAGTCTTGCTCATGCGACATATAGTTAAATAAGATACTTGGATGCGCGCTTGGATCTTTTGAGGTGAGCTTGACACGGCCACGACTTGGGGAGCGTAGTGAACCCACATGCGCTTGGAAGCTATGAGAATTTACCGCACTGCGACCATCGTAACGCACCGCTAACGGTAAGAAATGATACTGGATATTAGGATGCGTAAACTTCTCATCGGTACGGATAAAGCCGCCACCTTCGAACTGATTGGAGGCACCAAGACCAGTACCATTAAACAACCACTCGGCACCAATCGCAGGCTTATTCCACCATTTATTGGCAGGGGCAATCGACACCGGCAGTTTGCACTCATACTGCATATACAGCTCTAAATGGTCTTGTAGGTTGTTACCGACACCCGGCAACTCTAAAACCTCGTTAATCCCCAAGTCTTTGAGCCACTGACCAGGACCGATGCCAGAGCGCTGCAATAATTGCGGAGAGGCGATCGCGCCCGATGAGACGATCACTTCACGGGCAGCATAGAAGTTCTTGGTCTGACCTTGATGCTCGACTTTGACACCGACCGCGCGCTTACCATCGAATAAAATCACATCGGTCAATGCGCCAGTCAAAATGGTGATATTGCTACGCGGTTTGGCACGGTCAAGATACCCGCGAGCCGTTGATGCGCGGCGACCATTGGGTGTGACGAAGCGATCCATTGGCCCAAAGCCTTCTTGCTGATAGCCGTTTAGATCGTCGGTACGCGGATAGCCAGCTTGCACCCCTGCTTCTATCATCGCTTGAAATAGCGGATTGACTCCTGGCTTTGAGGTCGTCATCTCTACCGGACCACCGACGCCATGATAGTCGTTTTCGCCTGCATCACAGTTTTCTGACTTTTTAAAATACGGCAAGCAGTCGAGATACGTCCAATCTGCTAGGCCTTTGATTTTCGCCCAGTCATCAAAATCGAGCGCATTACCACGGATATAGCACATGCCATTGATGAGTGATGAGCCGCCAAGCCCTTTACCGCGGCCACAGTCCATGACACGGTTATTCATATAAGGCTCAGGATCTGTTTTATAACCCCAGTTATAAGTGGTGCCTTGCAGAGGCATGGCGAGCGCCGCTGGCATCTGCGTGCGAAAGTCTAAACGGTGATCGGGACGACCCGCTTCTAACAGCAACACCTTAATGTTGGCATCTTCGGTCAAACGTGTGGCCAGCACATTGCCTGCTGAGCCTGCACCAACGATGATATAGTCATACTCAGGTGTGGTTGTGGTCATAAAATGCTCCATAATATTGAAAAATAAATCGTTAAATATCAGTAAGAATGAATCAAAAAGACAAATTAGCCCAAATAAATCACTCATACTGATTAAGAGTTTTCTCAATACAAGTTATTAAAATACCGACTCAAACTTGCCAAGCTCTACTTGGATAGATTTGGTCTGTGTATAGTGCTCAAGGGCTTCAATACCATTCTCACGGCCAATACCCGAATGCTTATAACCGCCAACTGGCATTTGCGCTGGTGACTCACCCCACGTATTTAACCAGCAGATACCGGCTTCAATCTGCCCAATGACGCGATGCGCGCGAGTCAAATCAGCGGTCACGACTCCTGCAGCCAAGCCATAATCCGTATCATTGGCACGGCGAATGACTTCTTCCTCGGTCTCGTACGTCAATATCGACATCACTGGGCCAAAGATTTCCTCACGCACAATGGTCATATCATCGCTGCAATCGGTAAATACCGTTGGCGCGACAAAGGCACCATTGGCAAGCTCGCTGGTTGTCACTCGCTCACCGCCCACCAATAAACGCGCGCCGCCCGCTTTACCTTGCTCGATATAGCTAAGCACACGCTCCATATGCGGGAAGCTCACCAGTGGTCCCATATTGATATCTTCGTCCATCGGATCGCCGAGTTTGATACGTTTGACCCGCGTCAAAATCGCTTCTTCAAATTTGGCTTGTAGCGATTTAGGAATAAACACCCGTGTGCCATTGGTGCAGACCTGACCAGTACTATAGAAGTTCGCCATCATGGCGATATCCGCCGCCATATCGATATCGGCATCGTCAAAGATAATCAATGGCGACTTGCCACCAAGCTCTAAGGTTACGTCTTTTAGCGACGATGATGCCGCGCTCGTCATGACTTTTTTGCCCGTTGGCACACCGCCCGTGAACGAAACTTTAGCGATATCAGGATGCTGAGTTAAGGCTTCGCCTACTTTATAATCACCTTGCACGACGTTAAACACGCCATCTGGTAGGCCAGCTTCGGTGAAGATTTCTCCTAGCTTTAATGCGGTTAATGGCGTAACTTCTGATGGTTTAAAAATCATCGCGTTACCCGCAGCCAATGCTGGTGCAGCCTTCCACATGGCGATTTGAATCGGATAATTCCACGCGCCGATACCGGCGACGACGCCGAGTGGCTCACGGCGCGTATAGACAAAGCTGCTATCACGTAGTGGAATCTGACGGCCCTCAATCATTGGCGCAAGACCGGCATAATATTCAACGACATCAGCACCAGTGACGATATCGACATACTTGGTCTCAGAGTAAGCTTTACCCGTGTCTTTGGTTTCGAGCAACGCCAGAACATCATTACGCTCGCGCAATATCTCAACTGCCTTTGATAAAATACGGCCACGCTCAACTGCGGTCATCGAAGCCCACACCTTTTGGCCTTGTTGCGCCGCTTTCACCGCTTCATCGATCTGCTCAGTCGTCGTTTGCTGAATGGTCGCCAGCACTTCACCTGTCGCTGGGTTGATATCGTCAAAGGTAGTTAAGGAATCATCGACCGCCAGATAGCGACCGTTGATATAAGCGGTCTGTGTTTGTGTGAAATCGATAATATCTTGTAAATTATTTATGTTTGTCTGAGTAGTTGTCATAAGTTTTCCTTAAGGCGACTGAGAATTTATAAAAAAGCGTTCAGTAAATCATGCCATCATGGGTTAAAGGGTAAATGTTCTGCGTGCGTGTTATTGACCAAAGCTGTTTATCAAGTTATTTGTCAAAGTCTTGCTGCGTCATATTTATCAAGCGCTCACGTATTGAGGCTTTGTCCGAGATATCGATACCCGAAAAATCAGAGAGCCAAATACCATCGGCGACCAGACGCACCATACATAGCGTTTCGGTATTGTCGGTGTTGGCGTGTTTTTTTAGCTGCTCGTTTGACCACTCAGCCCAGCGTTCGCGTAGTATCCGGTCTCCTAGCATCAACACATACAAGGTCGCTTGGCTATTGAACTCTGCCTGCCCTTTTTCGCCCAAGCTGATGGTGGCATCGATATAAGCGCGGGTAAACGAGCCATAGCTAACAGGGTCCTTTGCCATGGCTTGATTAACTTCTGCCTCAAACTTGGCCATCGCATCATAAAACACCTCTAAGATGAGCGCATCTTTGGTAGCAAAATGATGCATTACTCCGCCTTTGGTCACGCCGACGGCATCCGCCACCGCTTGAAAGGTCACTTTAGATAAGCCTTGCTCTAGCGTGATACGTGCCGCTTCATCGAGCAGCGCCCGCCGTACAAGCTCTGGTTGTTTCTTACGTTTATGCGCGTTTTGTATTGCCATTTTTATTTCCATGCTAACTGGCTAGTGCACCACCGAGTTTGACAATACGTTCATCACCACCACGCCGCCGACGATCATCGCAATGCCGACTACCGCCGCGGTATCGAGACTTTGCTTAAAAAAGAACACCCCGACCAGTGAGGTCAGCACGATACCCAGACCGCCCCACAGCGCATAGGCGATGCCAAGTGGTATGGTCTTGATAGTCTGGGTCAATAAATAAAACGAGATGGCATATAGCACGCCCATAATCAGGGTCGGTACCAAACGGGTAAACTGCTCTGACTTGACCAAAAACGTCGTGCCAACCACTTCACAAATGATAGCAATCGCGAGATAACTGTAAGCAATAGTGGTAGGACTCATAGTTAAATTACCTATTTTAAATCAAGCACACTCTCTCGATTAAGCGTAAAAGGACCAACAATAAATGGTATGAATATATACCAAAGAAACCACACGGTCGGTATTTTATAGAAATAAACTAGCAATGTGAAGGGCTAGTATGTCACTTTGTTGACCTAGCCAGTATTCGTCAATGTCTATTTCTGTCTATTCAGACAATTCTTAGCGACCAATTTTAGCAACATAAAAAAACCGATCTACTCAAAGATCGGCTGTTGGCTTTATACATAAAACTGTAAAGACCACGATAATAGTTAAAAACCCTGAAAAATCATGCGCGAGCAAACGCTGGTGCAAGCCACTCGCTGCGGCGGCAACGGCAATCACATAAACCAAATCAAACAACAGCTCAAGCGTGGTTGAGGTTCGATTGGGCTCATCGGGATCGCGAGCACAAATGTTATCAATAGCAGGCAAAGTCATCATGGGCTATATTCGCTAAGCTAAAAAGGGCTCTACATTATTATTTTTTTAGCGAAAAAGCCACGGTTTTATGACCTATCCAATTGACCCAGCTGACCGGGAAAAAGCGCAGCTGTAGGCGGATGATATTGGCCATAATGCCAGGTACCACTAAGAACTCTCTATTTTTTACGCCTTTGAGCATAGATTTGACCGCGTCTTCAATCTTGAGCTCACCTGCCAGCTTTTTCATACCGACGCCTGCTTCTGCCATCACCCCAACCTCCGCTTGAGTCAGCGGCGTATCGATTGGCGGCGGTGCAAACACGGTGATATCAATGCCTAACGGTTGCCACTCATAACTGATCGATTGCATCATACCCCAGATAGCGAATTTTGAAGCACTATACGAGCTATAGCCGTAGCTACCGGTGAAAGATGCCATCGAAGCGGTAACCATGACTTGCTTGCCTCGGGATAAGAAAGGCCGGACCGCCGCCAGCACGTTACGCGTGCCAAAAAGGTTGATCGTCATCACTCGCTCAAACTGCTTTTGGCTCATCTCATCAAAGCTCCAAGGGCCAGTTATACCGACAAAATGCATCAGGATATCAGGAGACCTCTCATTGGCAGCAGTCGCTATTTGCTGAGTGGTCATCTGGGCGTCAGTGACGTCTAAATCATAGGCGCTGATAGTAGCCTTGTGTTTATTTAGGCTTTGCAAGGTAGCGACGCTGTCATCGAGCGCTTGTACATCGAATAATACCAAGTTGGCACCTTGCCCAATGAGTTGCCTTGCGGTTTCAAACCCGATTCCTGAAGCAGCGCCGGTGATATAAACAGTTTTATCTTTATAGTAGCTCATCAAGCACCTGCCTTTTGGGTTGAGCTATTTTTTGCTACACCGCTATGCAAAGCGCCAAACTTAGCTTCACCAATGAGATGACTGACTTTATGACCCGGAATGAGCCAATATGGAGTCGCTTCGCTACTTGAAGCACAGTTAGGAAAGTCAGGGTTTTTTGAGGGACCAGCGATGGTTTTTTCTACTATCATAGAGATGTATTGATCGGTGCTATCCTCTAGCGTATTACCATTTAGGATAACTTCCATACCGGTCTTTTTCGCATAGCGGCGAATGGCATTTACTTTAGAATTAATCGGCGCATAAGCATCTGCCCCTACGCCATTTTCTGATGTGACGCGGATGCCATCAGGGACACGAGCCACTAATGAGTGGTTGCCTTCGGTATGACCTGGGGTATGCACCAGTGCCAAGCCGTCCCCTAACTTGAGACTGCTAGTAAAGGTAATCACTTTATCAGGATCGACGCCTTCGATACCGTTAGGGCAATACCATTCAGCTTGCACAGGGAGTAAGCCTTGCGCACTTTGCCATTCTTTTTCGTGTACTAGTAGCTTGGCATTGGGAAAATAAGCAGGTCTGTCCTCATTGGCTGTTTTACTGCCGAGCCATTGCCGTACATCTTGTGTATGCAAGTGATCGTAGCTGATATAGTCGACATCTTCTGGGTTTAGACCAATCTCATTTAAAGCTTGAGTCACATCACGGAAAATAGGCGCAACCACGCTCTCAAGCGGCGACCAGTCTGGAATTTTATTCGTTAAGCGCTTAAAAAAGGGAGTCTCGCGATCAGCCTCGATATCAGAGGGTGAGAATAACAAAGTCTTAAGCTCGCCCAAAGCATTGCGAAACTGCACAATAAACAGACGATTGAGAATATGTAGATAAGGAAATTTATAAGTGCTTTGCGTGTAGACGCCGCTGTAGGCGTACCACGTTGGATAAGGCACCCGAACCAAATTGACACTTTGATAGTAGGCAACTTCCGGCTCATCCATAAAGCGCTCTCGAAAAGCTTGGGCGGCTTCTCGTGCCGCTTTTAGGCGCTCTTGCGGTAATGGACTTTGGCGCACATCGTCAAAATCATGAATAGCTGTCATACCTAGTGCTTGCAGATCCATCATACATCTCCTTATGATTAGTGGATATTTTACGATAATACTATTTAATACAGTTCTATTTGATACAGTGCTACTTTAAAATAATACTAGCAGCAATGGTTTAGGCTTTATAGCGGCTTTCGAATACTACTAGGTATGCATACTTGCGCTTATGACTTATCCGCACTTATATAGGGTCGTCCCAATAAGGATTGTCCCCCAAACGCTCGGCAATAAAGTCAATCAAGTAGCGGCAGCGCTGTGATAAGAAGCGACTTTTGGGATAGACGGCATAAGCATTTAAGGTCGGCAATTGATACTCCTCAAGGAGCGGAACTAAATCACCGCGCGCTACGGTCTTATAGGTAATAAAAGTGGGCAGAAAAGCAATACCTTGACCTTTTACCGCCATATCGAGTAAAAAATCACCATTATTAGCTTTTATTTTTGACTGAGTGACGACAGTATGAGTTTTACCTTTGGCGTCCGTTAGCGCTATGCTGCTATCTTTGCCAAGACCATATTGCAAAAACTGATGCTTTTTTAGATCTTCTAAGGTTTTAGGTGTGCCCATTTTGCTAAGATAATCAGGACTGGCGCAGAGAGCATAACGAATCAGTGCCAAACGCTTAGCTTGATGAGTAGAATCCTGCAATTCTCTAATACGAATGGCTAACTCAAAGCCCTCCTCGACTAAATCAACATGCCGATCAGAGAAGTCCAGCTCGAAGCTCAAGTTGGGATGCTGATTGGCATAATCGTCAATGACCTCGCTAAGATGCATCAAACCAAAAGTCAAAGGCGCGGTCATCTTCAGCGTACCTTCGATACGCGTAGGCGCGCCGCTAGTCTGCTCATTGAGCGCGTCGACCTCATTCAATATACTGCACGCTCGCTGATAGTACTGCTCACCAGCCTCAGTCAGATTAGATTGACGCGTGGTTCGGCTGATAAGCTGATTACCTAAGCGCGTCTCTAAATCTTTTAAGCGCCGACTTACCGCTGATTTGGCGATATTTAATTGCTCAGCGGCTTTGGTAATACTACCCGCTTCGACAATACGCACAAACATCGCCATGTCTTCAAGCTGTCCCATCTTAACGGCCTTTTATTGTGTATTTTAAAAATTAAGGGAGATCCTATCTAGAGAACCTCCCTTACTCAACCAAAAATCAGGTTACAAACTATAGTCGAATTATTTTAAAAGTGTTATAGCGCTGCTGGGGTGAATTTTGCGCAGCCTCTGTGACTACAGCACGCAAGTAAAATTTATACCAGTAGCGCGTTCAAATTGATAACAACTTTATTTTGAACTGACTATAAGTTATAACTTAAAAGCGTTTATTTGAGATCGGCTTTTTTGCTGCCTTCAACCTGTACCACTAGCTTGACGTTTTTCATTATGCCGCCATCCGTATAGGTATCGATACCCCATTTGGTTCTATCAATAGTGGTTTCAAAATCACCACCACAAGCCTCAACACCTAACACTGGGCTATCATAACAATTAAACTTAGTCGCTGTTAGAGTCACCGGATGCGTCTCATCTAACAAAGTTAAATCACCTGTGACTGTCTTGACTTTGTCACCATCAAACTGCCAGTTGGTAGATTTGAAATAAGCCGTTGGATACTCTTTAACATTGAAAAAATCTTCAGATTTTAGATGATTATCAAAGGCTTTGAGTCCTGTACTTAGGCTACCCATAGGAATAGTGATACCAACGAAGCCTTTTTGGGCTTCAGGCGCATACTCAAGGATGCCTGACAAGTTATAAAAACCGCCGGCATTGGTCGAAGTACCGAAGTGATCTATAGTAAAGCGCACCGCCGTATGTTTGGGGTCAAGCTCATAAGTTGCAGCATGTCCTACAGTGCTCAGCACACCAAGACCACTAATAGCGGCGATAGCGATAGCACGATTGGCTTGTTTTAAAAATTGTGACGCCATATTTAATATTCCTTTTGTTAGTTGCATTTTTGTTCATTAGGTTTTGTTAAGTACTACTTTTGAGCAGATGAATGCAAACAAGTTAAATTAAATCTTTTTTAAGCCGATTTAATATACCGAGAAACTAAGTTTAGTAAAGACTAACAAAAACAAATGCTGAATCGACTAAAAATAGGGGTCGTTGTGTTGCTTTTTGTACGGCTTTATCAGTACTGCTTAACAAGTACTGGCTCTTACTGTCTAAGCCCTTTATTGGATACATAGCTGAATGCATAGCTTTTTTTGATACGGCAATACAGCCAATGTTAACAACGCAACTTTATTCAGTTTAACGTACCGTATCTTGTGATTAATGAAAACCCAATATAGAGGGTTTAGCTCAAAATCTCAACTTATAGCCGATTCTAAATATCGATAAAGGTAATCACCGTAAAAATTATAGTTAATTCGAAATAAAATCGATATGTTTATTTTGTCGTGCTACTGCTACAAATATTCTTTGCTTGCTGTGGGCTTCGCACTCCAAAGGCTGCACGAAATTTATCCCAGTAGCACTGTATCGATTTGAAAGTAAATCAATTATAGTATACTAAACGCCTTATAGCTTATGATTTATATCATTTTGAGGAGTTACTATGAGCGCGCCGCTGAACGTCGCCCTGATTGTCCATCGTTTACAAGAAGCATCTATCAATCAAAAATTTGCCGAGTATAAAATCTCGCAAATCTTGGATGGTTTAGATAATAAGTGCCAAGTCAGCACGCGCATGCAGACATTTCTACAAAAGTTTATGGTCCGCTTTGTAGACTTCGCGGCAAATACCAGTGCCTAAAGCCCGTGCTAGCACCTCCTCTCCTCGCCCGCTGAATGATAATTCGCCAAGCTTTTGGCAGCGCTATCAAGCGCCTATCTTACTGACAGTGGTTGGCGGAGCGATTGATACGATTGGCTTTATTACTTTGTTCGGCTTTTTTACCGCTCATGTCACGGGTAACTTAGTACTGGCGGGTAGCGGTTTGGTCAAAGGGGAAGATGGCTTATGGATCAAGCTGGCATCTGTGCCGCTATTTATTCTGACAGTCGTGATTACGAAGATATATATAGATAAAAGTAAGCAGCAACAGCGGGTGCTCAGTCACTTATTACTCGCAGAAGCGCTGTTTTTGACCGCTTTTATGATCGCAGGACTGTCTTTTCAGCCCTTTACCGAAGCGGGTGACATCACCGTTGCGATCACTGGCGGCTTAGGGTTAACTGCACTTGCTATTCGCAACACCGCTAGCAAAACAGTCATCAAGCACATGAGCCCAACCGTACTAATGACCGGAAATACCACGCAATTAGGAATTGGTTTATCAGATTATCTGGCTAATCGCAGCGCTGATAATGCCAAAAAACTCGCTCATAGCACAGCACTGGTTATTAGCTTTGTGATCGGCGCTCTACTCGGCGCGATACTTTATGTCAATCTAAGCTATTGGGCGGTCGGTTTATTTGTGATGCCGGTGCTGTATTTATCTTGGCTGGCACGTGATCCAGAATTTTTACAAAATATCAGCTAGCTTTAAGGTTCTCTAAGCGATAGAGCGTTTAAATTCACTCGTACTTTATCTTTAGCTATCACTCTTATCTTAAAGTCTATGTCGTATTTCATAAAATAACCCCCAAAGTTGTGTCCAACTTATGGGGGTCAGTTCATTCGTCATGGCTTTTTTATCGACTATTGCTGTCGTACTATTTATTTCGCTTTGATCTTAAGCTTTTGCGTCATGAAATACCGAGTTGGCTTGATATTCTGGATGCTTGTCGATATAAGATTTCACATAAGGGCAGGTGGGTTTGACTCGTAAGCCTTTTGCCGCTGCATCGTCTAAGATGTATTTAACTAGATAGCCTGCGATACCTTGGCCGCCAAGCGCATCAGGTACTTCCGTATGCTTATACTCAATACTCTTCTCGCCTTGAGAAGTGGTAAAGAACTCGTAGTCCTCTAAAGCAATTCGATCATCGATATGTATCTCAAAACGTTTTTTATCTTTATTATTAATAACTTCGTAATTCATCTCACCTTGATTTGACATTACTATCCTCTTTTTATGCTAAAAATTTAATAAGCAAATGAATAGTAACAACTTAGGCTAATCATAGCGTTGTTACTATAGTACATAAATTGTATGCATTTATTGCTTAAGTTTTTAAAGCTTAATAATAGCCACAAATTTGCTATAAATTTAGATCAGAATAATTATGCTTCTTTATTATAACTCCCCTGCAAACTGATAGCGCTCGCCGGCATGCCACATCTTTACCACCGTTAGTACCTTGCCTGCAGAATAAGTCTGGCGCTGTAGCATTAAAGTCGGCGAATCAGGTGCTATTTGCAAAGCTTTAGCAATATCCTTAGGAGCCGCTAGTGCTTGAATAGTATAGCTTCCTCTCTCTAACGGAATCTGTTCAATCAGATAGTCGCTAGTATTCACTACCCTAAAATCTTGCTCAATAAAATCAGGCAGCTGCTGGGCCGCGACCCAACGCTCTTCGAATTGTATCGGTAGATCATTAGCCAGATGGATAATCTTCACTTCATATACCAGCGCTTGCGGCAGATCCTCTTTTGCTAACTGAGCGCTATTATTCTGCTTAGACTTTGCTACGGTATAGTCAAACCTATCACGCAATTCCTCTGGTAGCGCTTCTGCTAAAGTTTCTTGGGTAATGCTACGTTTGCTCACCACTTGAGCTTGATAGTCGCGATTGGCTGATTTTAGATCCTCAGCGATATTACGCACCTCGACAAAGGTATGGTTGAATTGCTGCTGTGCCACAAAGGTGCCAGAACCTTGTCTGCGCTCAAGTACCCGCTCTTCGCTAAGCTCTTTTAACGCTCGATTGACTGTCATCCGCGACACGCCAAACTCTTCTGCTAGCGCCATTTCAGTAGATATCGCCTCTCCTGCCTGCCATTTACCGCTATGAATATTATGCAAAATCGCCGTTTTAATGCGCTGATACGCCGGACTTTTTTTGGTTTTTTCGGTTTTCATTTTAGTTATACCTATTACTTAACACCGCCATTACTAGTGATCAATCTTCATTACAAAATATCCTCATGAGATTATGAGCTTTACTATAACCATCATCGTACGATTTTGACAGAATAAATAATTATAAAAAGTACTTGCAAGCTAATTTAATTCTTGATAATTTGTATATACAACTTATTCATACTAATATTTATAGCGTAATTATTTTGTGATTACCGAAATTCCTCTTTAGACAATCATAAGGATTTATGATGACTCAACTAGCCCCTCAAAAGTCTGCCTTTACTCGCCGTGACGACAGCCGTGAAATCGCCGCACCTACAGGAAGCGAGCTTCATTGTAAAAGCTGGCTCACTGAAGCGCCTTTTCGTATGCTGCAAAACAACTTGCACCCTGATGTCGCCGAAAATCCCAAAAGCTTAGTGGTCTATGGCGGTATTGGCCGCGCCGCACGGAATTGGGAGAGCTATGATCAGATATTAGAATCGTTAAAAGAGCTTGAAGATAATCAAACGCTATTGGTGCAATCAGGCAAACCAGTGGGCGTGTTTCAAACCCATGAAGACGCGCCGCGCGTACTCATTGCCAATTCCAACCTTGTACCGCGCTGGGCCACGTGGGAGCATTTCAACGAGCTGGATCGCAAAGATTTATTTATGTATGGGCAGATGACCGCCGGTAGCTGGATATATATCGGGACTCAAGGCATCGTACAGGGTACTTATGAGACTTTTGTGGAGGCGGGTCGACAGCATTATGATGGTAGCTGGATCGGGCGCTGGATCTTAACTGCTGGACTTGGCGGTATGGGCGGCGCACAGCCATTAGCGGCGACTTTTGCTGGCGCATGCTCGCTAAACATCGAATGCCAACAGTCGAGTATTGATTTTCGTTTGCGTACCGGTTACGTCGACAAACAAGCTAACGATCTCGACCATGCTTATGAGCTGATTAAAGCGCATACTGCCGAAGGCAAAGCTATTTCTATTGCCCTGCTCGGCAATGCCTCCGACCTCTTGCCAGAGATGGTTAAGCGCGCCAAAGATGGCGAGATAAAACCTGATCTAGTCACTGATCAAACTTCTGCACATGATCTAATCAATGGTTATCTACCCAGTGGCTGGACGGTTGCAGAATGGAAAGCGGCGCAAGAAGACCCAAGTCAATACGAAACACTGACCAAAGCAGCGGCACAGTCTTGCGCGGTGCATGTGCAAGCGATTCTTGACTTACAAGCCATGGGAATCCCAGCGACAGATTATGGCAATAATATTCGTCAGGTCGCTTTTGATGAGGGTGTTAAAGACGCTTTTAACTTCCCAGGCTTCGTGCCCGCTTATATTCGTCCGCTGTTCTGTCAAGGTAAAGGCCCGTTTCGCTGGGTAGCGTTATCCGGTGACCCTGAGGACATCTACAAGACCGATCAAAAGATCAAAGAGCTATTCCCTGAAAACCAGCACATCCATCGCTGGCTTGATATGGCAAAAGAGCGCATTCACTTCCAAGGTCTACCTGCGCGTATTTGCTGGCTGGGACTTGGTGAGCGCGATAAAGCCGGCCTCGCGTTCAACGAGATGGTCAAAAACGGCGAGCTTAAAGGTCCTATCGTCATCGGCCGTGATCATTTAGATACCGGCTCGGTTGCTAGCCCTAATAGAGAGACTGAAAGCATGAAAGATGGCACGGACGCCGTATCCGATTGGGCGCTCCTAAATGCTATGCTCAATGTCGCAGGCGGCGCCACTTGGGTATCCTTGCACCATGGCGGCGGCGTCGGTATGGGCTACTCGCAGCACTCTGGCATGGTCATCGTCGCTGATGGTACGGATACAGCAGCCAAACGTTTATCGCGCGTGCTGGTTAATGATTGCGGGTCAGGGGTAATGCGTCATGCCGATGCCGGCTACGAGCTGGCGATTAAAACGGCGAAAGACTATGGTTTGAATTTGCCGATGATTAAATAGTTTGCCCCTTGCTCTTATAAAGACAGAGGTTATAAGGGCATAATCAATACTTTATCAAGGATGATAATATGTCTGAACGAAATATTTTGCCTCCTGGCAGCTCATTGCCTAGAACGCCACTTGATAGGCCTGAGACTGAAACATTACCGCCTGAAAAGCTACTACCCAAATCTTTAGCTCTAATACAGCTGATTGTGTTCAGTGCTATTGGTCTAGTAATGTTTTTTGTGCCTTTTACTATTAATGACAAAAGCACCATTCTATTTGATCACGGGGCAACATATTTAGTCACTCAGCAGCATACCCTTGCGGTGGGTTTGTTATTTTTACTAATGATTTATGGCGTTGCTAGACCTCTTTATGATGGCACCTGGCGCAAAAATATCACTAATATGATATTGACGGCCTTTAAGATTATTGGATTGATACTTGCCATAATATATATCATGGATATAGCGCCCGCTATCATTATGCAAAAGGATATGATGCCGTTTTTATTTGAAAAGCTGGCACTACCAGTGGGTATGATCGTCCCAATTGGTGCTTTAATCTTATCTTTTTTACTCGGCTTTGGCTTGCTTGAGATGTTTGGGGTGCTCATGCAACCTATTATGAAGCCAATTTGGAAAACGCCTGGCTCATCAGCGATTGATGCGGTCGCCTCTTTTGTTGGTAGCTACTCTATTGGACTATTGATTACCAATCGGGTTTTTCTACAAAAGCAATACTCTGTTCGTGAAGCGATAATCATTGCTACTGGTTTTTCTACCGTGTCAGCAGCTTTTATGGTCATCGTTGCTAAAACTTTAAATATCATGGAGTTTTGGAATCTGTTTTTTTGGTCAACTCTGATTATCACCTTTGTTGTGACTGCTATTACTGCGCGTATCCCACCTATTAGAGGTTTCGATGATAGTACCAGTCGTCCAAATTTAGACAAGCAGCAAGGCAATCGTTTAGTAGCAGCTTATCATTTAGGACTAGAAACATCGCGCCGAGCGACTGATATTAAACAGATTATGTGGTCGAATTTTCGCGATGGAGTCACAATGGCAGCGGCTATCGTTCCCTCTATCATTGCGGTAGGCTTAACTGGCTTATTACTAGCTAAATATACGCCTGTATTTGATGCGCTAGGTCTGCTTTTGTACCCGTTCACTTGGGTGACGGGTATGCCTGAGCCACTCGATGCTGCTAAAGGTATGTCAGCGGGATTGGCTGAGATGTTCTTGCCGGCGCTGCTATTAACGGAAGCCGAGGTCTTGACCCGCTATGTGGCAGGTGTAGTATCAATTAGCAGTATTTTGTTCTTTTCAGCGATGATTCCTTGTGTACTAGCTACTGAGATTCCGCTGTCGGTACCTAAGATGGTCATCATTTGGTTTCAGCGCGTAGTATTGAGCATCTTACTCGCCGCACCCTTTGGGCATCTAGCTATCTATTTGGGTTGGATCAGTTAAAAAACTGATAGATTAGTTTAGAAAACCTATGACATACAACTTTTAAAGATTTATAGATAATAAGTAATACCATTAATATAGCTTATAAAACTAGGATAACTCATATGACCACTATAAAGAAAATGACTCTAACGCCCCGTCAACTTAGCTTTGCTATGCTACGTGATATTTATGACAATCCGGTAACGCTAACACTACCTGATAGTGCTTATGACGCTATCGACGCCTCACACGAAGACGTTCGTACTATCATCGCTCGTGATAAAAGCGCTTATGGGATTAACACCGGCTTTGGCTTACTGGCTAAAACCCGTATTAGCGATGATCAACTTGAACTACTACAACGTAATTTGATTATCTCGCATTCGGTCGGTACGGGTGAGGCCTTACCTGCTGACGTGGTCAGACTGATCATGGTAATGAAAGTTGCCAGTCTCGCGCAAGGCGTCTCAGGCGTGCGCCGCCTCGTTGTCGATAGCCTATTGGCCTTAATCAATAACCAAATCACCCCGCATATTCCGGCTAAAGGCTCAGTTGGCGCTTCTGGTGATCTAGCGCCGCTCTCGCACATGACGTTAGCGATTATGGGTGAAGGGCAAGTGTTTGTAAAAGGCAAGTTAGTACCAGCCGCTGACGCCCTAGCACAGCATGGTCTTGAACCGATCACCCTTGCAGCTAAAGAAGGACTTGCCTTAATCAATGGTACGCAAGTCTCAACCGCCCTAGCGCTACGCGGTTATTTCTTAGCACGTGATCTATTAGAGACCGCAACTATCGTCGGCTCGATGTCGATCGATGCAGCTAAAGGTTCAGATGCCCCATTTGATGCACGTATTCATGAAGTGCGTGGTCATCATGGACAGATTCAGATTGCGCAAGCGCATAGAAGCTTGATTGAAGGTAGCGCTATTCGTGCCTCACATGACGGCGAGCAAGACGATCGCGTGCAAGACCCCTATTGCTTGCGCTGTCAGCCACAAGTGATGGGCGCTTGCTTGGATATTATCAATCAAGCGGGGCAAACACTACTTATCGAAGCCAATGCGGTGACTGATAATCCGCTGATCTTCAATAACGAAGATGGCCCAGTAGCTATCTCAGGCGGTAACTTCCATGCCGAGCCGGTGGCCTTTGCTGCTGATATTTTAGCATTAGCGATTGCTGAGATAGGGTCGATGTCTGAGCGCCGAGTTGCCCTACTTATTGATGCGACTTTATCAGCTGGCTTGCCGCCATTCTTAGTTGAGAATGCTGGAGTGAACTCAGGCTTTATGATTGCCCATGTGACCGCGGCAGCGCTGGCTTCTGAGAACAAATCTATCGCCCATCCGGGT
Source organism: Psychrobacter sp. 1U2 (assembly GCF_051847575.1). NCBI lineage: Bacteria > Pseudomonadati > Pseudomonadota > Gammaproteobacteria > Moraxellales > Moraxellaceae > Psychrobacter > Psychrobacter sp. 1U2. The sequence goes on along the minus strand of NZ_JBPYDC010000007.1, from coordinate 78,294 downwards.
AGCGTCGATAGTATTCCAACCTCCGCTAATCAAGAAGATCATGTGTCGATGGCGACGTATTGTGCGCGCCGACTGTATGAGATGGTACAAAACACAGCCACTATTGTCGGTATAGAGCTGTTAGCCGCAGGACAAGGTATTGACTTCCGTCACGGCCTTGATACTTCGAAGCCTTTACAAACTGCCCATAAGCGTCTGCGCGAGCAAGTGAGCTTTTATGATAAAGACCGCTATCTTGCACCTGATATTGAGGCGGCTAAGCAGATTGTATTAACGCGTGCCTTAACCAAGCATTGGCCAGAGCTGCGTGATCAATGGTATTTGTCTGAGTAAATCAGTTAAACTTTTTTCAGTTAAAAGGATATCATCAATGACTAAGACTGCTATTCATCACGTAGCTGCGGATATGAGTCGCTGGACAGGGCGCGCAGAGCCATTCGAAACGGCACGCGCTCGTTATTGGTATCAGCTTGCTCAGCCTTACACTTTTGATAGTAGCAGTCAGTGTAACGGTCAACAAAACGGACAGCTTATTGGACTAGTAGGTTTCGCTTGCGACCAAGGCGTGCGCCGTAATCAAGGCCGCATAGGCGCGCGCGCGGCACCGCCACTACTTCGTAGCGCCTTTGCAAAGCTGCCTGTCATTAATGAGATTCAAGAATGCTTCGATAATGAGCTTGCCACTTTATTAGGAGATGCCGGCGACATCGAATGTGATGATAATGATGAGTTCACTGAGCAAATTTTAGAGAAGGCACAGCAGCGCTATGCCGATGTTGTTACTAGTATTATCAAACAAGGCAATCTAGCGATCGGGCTTGGCGGTGGTCACGCTATCGCCTATGGTAGCTTTTTGGGCCTATGGCAAGCACTGCAAATAAAGCATAATGATCAAGATCAGATAAAAGCTCAGGCGATGCCTACTATCGGTATCATTAATTTTGATGCACACCTTGATATTCGTGCTTCTGATGTTGCCACATCCGGCACGCCGTTTCGACAAATCGCTGAGCATCTACAAGCCTTTGACCAACCTTTTCATTACTGCTGCATTGGCGTCAGCCGTTTATCAAACACGGCTGCCCTATTCGATCGTGCCGATGATTTAGGCTTGCAAATCATTAGCGATGAAGATTGCAATCATAAAAAATGGAAAAAGCTAGCAGCAAAAATCACAGCTTTTATCGAGCAAGTCGATATTATTTATCTAACCATTGATATGGACTGCCTACCAGCAAGCGTCGTACCCGGAGTCAGTGCTCCGGCCGCTTACGGTATCGATTTGGCCTTTGTTGAGCGCACGGTTAAACTCATCATGGCATCTAACAAAGTAAAAATGGCGGATATTGCGGAGATTAATCCGACTTATGATATTGATGGACGCAGTGGTAAAGTGGCCGCTCGCCTATTGGCAACTATTATTGAGCGGCATCTGTTACTGTCAAATTAAAATAAAGTAGGTGTGGGGTGATTTCTAAGCACCAGCCAAAAGTTATGATAATAATGCATGGAATGTACCCTACCACTTTTTGATTGAAAACTATAAGCGCACTAGCTATAAAATAAGCAGGAGCACATTATGACTAATTCTACCAAGCAAAAACACAACAATGACGCTATGAACTCTTTTGACAGCCTTATTATTAATGCCAATCTCGCTACTTTCTCGGCTGAGCATGGCTTTGATATGAGTAGAGATAGTGAAGGCAACAACACCCCTTACGGTCAGCTAAAAAACGCCGCTATCGGTATTCACAATGGAAAAATTGCTTGGATAGGCTCTCAAGATGAGATATCAAGCTATCTCTCTAACTATCAAAACGAGCAAGTTTATGACGCTAATAACGCTTGGATAACGCCTGGGTTGATCGATTGCCATACCCATCTCGTGTATGCAGGCAACCGCAGCAACGAGTTTGAAGCGCGTTTGCATGGCGCAAGCTATCAAGACATCGCCGAGCAAGGCGGCGGTATTGTCTCGACGGTGAAATCGACCCGCAAAGCCAGTATTGATGAGCTATTTGTACAAAGTGAGAAGCGCCTGCTAGCATTAATGCGCGAGGGCGTAACCAGTATCGAGATTAAATCTGGCTATGGTTTGGATTTAGAGACTGAGCGCAAAATGCTCACCGCCGCACGTCAGCTTGGCGAAAAATATAATATTCATGTCAGCACCAGTTATCTTGCCGCGCATGCCTTGCCACCAGAGTATAAAGGTCTTCCGGATGAGTATATCGAGCAAGTTTGCGAGTGGTTGCCTATCTTGCATAGTGAGGGCTTAGTCGATGCCGTCGATGGCTTTTGTGAGGGCATTGCTTTTAGTAGTGAGCAAATAAGGCGCGTTTTTGAGATAGCACGCTCGCTTGACCTACCTGTCAAACTGCATTCAGAACAGCTCTCTAACATAGGCGCTAGTGCTTTAGTTGCCGACTATCAAGGGCTATCGAGCGATCATCTAGAGCATTTATCAAAAGCGGATATTGAGAAAATGGCAGCCAGTGATACCGTAGCGGTTTTATTACCAGGTGCATTTTATACCCTGCGTGATACTAAGCTGCCACCGATAGAAACCCTGCGTCAACATCAAGTCTCTATAGCCATCTCAACCGATTGTAATCCTGGCACCTCACCCCTAACCTCTTTGCTGCTGGCAATGAATATGGGCTGTACGCTATTTTACTTAACTCCCGAAGAAGTGCTTGCAGGAGCTACCGTTCACGCGGCTAAAGCACTAGGATTATATAAAAAAGGTAAAATCGCTATCGGCTGTGATGCAGACTTAGTATTGTGGGATATCACCCGTCCTGCTGATCTGGCTTATCAGATTGGGCTCAATCCTATCATCGGTACAATGTATGAAGGGCAATGGCGTTAGTTTATAGAAATTTAACTCGTTGCTTAATACGTTTTGAAAATAATAAAACGCCTTGGTGCTATCGTTAAATAGCGCTAAGGCGTTTATTTTATGCTTAGCGGCTTGGTAGCTAAAACGACTACTCTGCATTATCTTCTTCAGCAGCTTCTAGGTTCGCCTGTTGATACTGCGCTTGCTCAATCATTGAAAAATACAGCGCCTTATTAATAGGTAGCGTATTGTAGATCATCTTCCCAACAGCGGTGCCATTACCCGCGCGATAGTATTCCATCAGCTCACGCCCATACTTTCTCATATCGACGCTATTACTAGCATTAGGGATTTGCCTGTCAGCTGGCAAGTTTGGGAAAGTGCTGGCCGCAGAGAGGGGCATATATTGCTGCAACACATCTACAGTCAGCCCTTTACTGGCTTTTTGAGAGTCTGCATATTGGTTGCGTTGATGCTGCCACTGTATTTGCCCGCGCCCGTTTAGACCATATAGCAGCTGAATGGTCGGCTGCTGGTTTTTATTAATAACAGCTACTGTTTCATCATTAGAACGCGCCGCCCGTTCTAGCACTTCACTGATAATACTATCTGCTTGCTGATCGGTGACATTTTTCATTAAGGATAAAGCTTGCTGCACGAGTACTTTACTGGTGAGCTTAGTCGCATCAGGGCGAGGATCGCCTGACTCGTAAGCGCTGTCTTCTTTAACGAGTTCAGGGTATTGATTGATAATCAGCTCATAAAAGATACTGACGTAATCTTTATAAAACTGCTCATAGCTCTCGGCGCTTTGTACGCGGCGGATAATTTGCTTGCTCTCTAACATAGTATTTAGCTGCGGCGAAGGCAGTTTGGGAGATAGTGCCGCCAAAGTCTTAGGCGCAATATAGTCAAACTGACTCATAGGCGCCGCTTCGTAAGTGCGGTCTAAAGCTTCAAAGTGCGCTTTGATGACTGACTTACCGAAGCCTTTAGGTAAGCTACCATCATCAATCGCTAAGCGTAGCCATTTGTTGTGCCACTGAGTGCCAAGCTTATCATCGGCAAACTCTGAGGTCAGCAGCGCAAAATTGTCTGCCCATAAGTAAATATTGCCAGTCTTAAAATCGACATAAATAGGCTGATTAATACTAGTCTGGTTATTACGCGCATGATATTGAGCGCTCATCAGCATAGTAAATCTACCGGCGAGTGGCTGATAGACGCCTTGGGCATTGATAGATAAGGGCTTGAGTAAATATGCGTCGAGCAATTGCGCTTTTTTGATATCTAGCGGCGTCGATTTATTATCATAGCTATCAAATAGCTGCTGATAGTAAGGGCTTATGTCTTGTAAAGTACCGCTATCCTTTGTCTCGTTAAGGCGGCTACCCTTGATAGTGCTCGTTTCAAGAATAGTTGCGCCCTCATCTCCTCTGGCTTCGACTATAGCCTCATCATCGTAGTTATTATAACTATCATAATCATCTTCATAACTACCATCATAACTATCATCATGGCTATCAGCTCTATTTGCGTCCCAGGCTCGATAGGCTTGCGCGCACGCCAAATACTCATTTTTAAGCGCGGTGCGCTGAGGATTATACTGAGGTGCTGATAGCTCTAAATTTTGCGCTTGTGCTTGGGCAACTAAGTCAGCATAGGCTTGATCATGGGTTGCTTCACAATATCTCGCAGCAGTCTTTGATGCCACCAATTGGGTCTTATCTATATTTACAAATTGCTGTTCATTGCTGATCTCAATATTACTGTGGTAACTAAACGAGCTACGACGCTGTTTTTTTAGGGCGGCCTCTAGGGTTGTTTTTGCAGCATCTTGACTGGCCGCAAGACTGATCTCACCTTGTGGACTAGTGCCCATTGATTGACACCCCGTCAGCGCCACACTGCTAATCAATAAAGTGCTACCCCATAGCGAGCGTTTGGACATGATAGGTTTTAGAGCTAAAGATAACGCTAATGGCTTGAATTGATTTTTCATTTTTTATCCTTAAAAAAGCTTAATACTGATTCCAAAATTGCTATGTTGTATATCAATCAGCGGCCTCAGTAGCGCTATCCATATCCCTATCGCTAGCATCACTACGGTCATAAGCATTCTTATAGTTATAGTTATAGTCATCATCATTATAATCATAGTCATAACGTGCGTAGCGAGCCAGCTCTAGTCTTTGTTTTTGTTGACGCTGCTCATTCAGCCAAGCATTGCCATCAATTGCTGGAGGCGCGTTTGCTCCAAATGTTTGGTTCAATAGCGGGGTCAATTTATTGTTCTCAAAGCTACTACGGTCATAGCGTACTTGGTTCAATACAGTAGTGTTTGAGCCCATCAAGTCGCCGCCGATAGTGATCCGTTGCTGCTTAGCTAATAGCTTATCTGAGCTATCGAGGTAATAGTAATTCACTTGATTAAAGGAGATAGGCACGATAGCTTCTACCAGCTGCAGTAAAGCACCGATATCGGCGCTTTGATAGCCTTTATTGTAGAGCTGAATTTTAGCTATTGCTTTCTTTAACACTGCATCATCTGGGTATTGATTAGGATTGGCATCGACGTATTGCTCTAGAGACTGGCTCATATACTTGAGCATTTTGCCGATGATCTCGCCGGTTTGTTTGCTACCAAAATAGACCTTTACCGCTCGCGCTGCGCCCACTTGTTTAGCAAAACTATCTTCTCGAATATCAACAGCGCTGAAGTGTTCGGGCGCCAATTCTGCCATACTTGCCTGCATAGCATTGATAGCGGCGTCATAGATAACTGCGGTAGGTAGCTGCGAGGTGATAGCCTCCGGCAAACCAAAATCTACCGTATGCGCAGTCATCTGTGTCGGCGTATCTTCAGGATTAGCCAAAGCAACTATCAGCATGATAGCCGCCGGATCTAACGTAATTTTGCTGGTGTTGAAGTCAAAAGCTAACGGCAACTGCACCGATGAGCTAATAGTTGGCGCGACATAATCATAGCTGTAGACACTGTTGAACCGGCGCTGTTTTGGTAGATATTGACTCACGCTATTGAAGGTTAAGTATTTGTACTGATAGGCATTTGCAGCAGCGACTTGCTCGGGCGTTTTATGTAGCATGCTTAAGACCATACTAATAGCGCCAGGAGTGAAGGGTTTGGCCGGATCGACGGCAGGGTTGCTTAAATTATCTTTTTCGATTTGTTTGGCCGCTTGCATCGCTTCAAAGTCTGCCAACCAATCTTTTGGATTATTATCGGTTATGCGCTCACGAAAGCTAGTATTGCCGCTGTCTTCTTTATAGTCCTCTGCTCTGTTACCGTAGTAATCGTAGCCGCTGCGATCATAACCATACTCATCATAACCGTCAATGTCGTAACCATCGCGGTCATATTCAATACCGTCCACTTCATATGCCACTTTAAAGTCTGCCGCTATTCTCGTTTCCTCTGTTGCAGCTTCAGATTCGTATACGACGACATCATCGTAATTGTTAAGTGAGATTTGCACTTCTTGTTCAACATAATCAGCATATTGCTTATCAGGATCTTCTGCGTCTTCGATCCATACAGTATCTGCTTCTTGTTGGCTGCCGTTATAATCGTAGCTATCAGTTTCATCGTCATTATTGTCTTGCTCTTCCCGATAAGCATAAACTTCAAGAATCGTCCTGAGTAGCCCTGTAGAGCCGGCATCGATACTGTCAGCATCGATAAAAGGGACAGCATTATAATTAGCCTGTGCCACGGCGACATGCTCGGTCGCTAAATGCTGCTGAATAGCACTTAGTAGATGGCGCTTAGCTTTGCTATCACTATTAGGGAAGCGGGTTTGATCGAACAGTTGCTCATAACGCTCGTCGTGAGCTTGTAGGCTTTGATTGAAAGCTTTACCTTGCGCCTGCATGGTAGCGGGATCGGTAACGCTAAAGTCGATAAGCGCAGCAGAGCTGTTAGCAGAACTATCTAATGCATTATTAGACTGACAACCAGCCATAACTACAGCGCTACTCGCTAATAGCAAAGTATAACTGGCTCGAGATAGCCATTTATATTTTATGGTCGATGATTGCGGCACAGACGTTGGTAACGAACATGACGGCTTGCGCGGGTCGATAAGTGACATAAATATTCCTTTTTCGATGCTAAGTAATGTCGTACTAAACACACGCAACATCTATTAGAATGAATATAACGCTAAATGAGTAATAACGTATAACGGTGCTTATGATTGTTTTATCTAACTGTGCTGCAGTTGTTCATTATACAAAACATTACGATATAGTAATATAACAACAAGTTTAGAGTATATTGGTTGAAAAGGTAAATATTTTTTATTCAAATATAGAACTCTTGTTTAATTTTATTTATCTCAAAGCACTGTGGGTATGATAGGATTTGTTAATACTTTTGCATCTCATCTTACTGGTGTCGTTATAACTTCGTTCTTTTTATCTGAGCATTATTGACTATGTCCATATATCAGCTAAAGACACAATTTCAAAATCAACTGCGGCCCATCAGTGATACCTTGGTAGTATCAGGGGTGAGCGCCAATCAAGTCACCGTTAGCGCTATTTTACTTAGTGCTGGTAGTGCTTATGTGATAGCAAACATACCGGCGCAGGCAGCTAATAAAACGTTAGTGGCTGGAGACTATACTGAACAAAATACCCGTGCTTGGCTCATATTACCTGTCGCACTCTTCGTACGTATGGCACTCAATGCTATCGATGGCATGATGGCAAAAGAGCATCAGCAGGCCTCAACCTTGGGAGCCGTACTCAATGAATGCGGCGATATTGTCTCAGACTATTTACTAATAGCGAGTTTGCTACCACATTTACCCTCAGAGACAACTCAAAAACCGCTGTCAAAACAGACTCATTTATCTCGAATCAATGGCTTAAGCACACTCACGGAACTAATCGCTATTAGCGCTCAGCTGACCACCGGTCAACGCGCCAATCATGGACCTTTGGGTAAAAGTGATCGAGCTTTTGAGTTAGGCGCTATTGGGGTTTTTATGGCATTTGATAAGCCTCTCGTGAATTTCAGAGGTCATCGTCAGCCTAGTATTGGGTATATAAGACCAATTCTTTGGCTAAATCAGCTATTACTCATCAAGACCTCGCTTAATCGTTTAGCTTTTATCGCTCAGCATTACTTCACGTACTATCATCCAGCGCCAATAGCCAAATCTGTCGAGGCCACTACCACTATTTGCTCACAAGGACGCGTCAACATGTCAGCTAAACCTATAAATAATAGAGCTAAAAACAGCCCGGCGAAAGCAACAACCAATATCGCGAATTTATCGACTAGTATTATCGCTGAGCAAAGCTGCTTCAACGCCTATGACGGTACGGCTATTTATTATCGCTATTGGTTAACCATGCCATTAGCGCAATTGGCCAATCTATCTAAGCAACAGCAGTCTGAGCAAAAGCAAGTCATACTCTTGCACCGAGGCCACGAGCACTCAGGGCGTTTAACTGAGCTAGCAGAGCGCTTTGCGCAGTCAGGCTATCAAGTGTTTGCCTGGGATGCGCGCGGCAATGGGCGCTCAGGTGGTATCAAAGATCATGCCGATAGCGTGACGGAGCTTGAGCGCGACCTAAACGACTTTGTTGAGTTAGTTACTGCCCAAACTGGTATTGCACTCGAAGATACTATTATTGTCGCAAGTAGCATAGGCGCAGTATTAGCCGCAGCTTGGGTGCATGATTATGCACCAAATATTCGCGGTATGATCCTAGGCACGCCGGCGCTCAGTATTCGTCTGTATATTCCCTTTGCCATTCCGGCACTTAAAGTCGCGCGTAAGTTTGGTCTGATGTCACGAGTATCTAGCTATGTGAAAGCGCAAGTCCTGACCCATGATAAAGACGCGCAAGCGTCTTATAACGCGGACCCGCTGATTTCTGGTTCGATCTCGAGTGATTTATTAATCGACACCCATGCGACAGGTCAGCGCCTGCTTGATGATGCTGGCGCTATTACCGCGCCGACTTTTATCTTATGCGCGGGCAAAGATTACGTAGTGGACAAGCAAGCAGAACGTCAGTTTTATGAGCAGTTAAGTTCGCCTAATAAGCGCTGGCAGCTATACCCTGATAGCTTTCATGCGATATTTCATGAGACTAATAAGGCTGACATCTTCGATGATTGTATCGATTTTGCCGATAGCTTATTTGCTAACAGCGCCGATGAAGTGGATTTATCTGCCGCTCATATCAATAGCGCTAGTAAAGATAAAGTGGACCGCCTCGTGATTAAACCCTTTAATCCAAGCTTTGCGATTACTCGCTTTGCCATGCAAAAATTCGGTCATGTCAGCGATGCTATTGCCACTGGCCTTGAGCATGGTTTTGATTCTGGCAGCTCGCTTGACAAGGTGTATGCTAACGAGCCGAAAGGTAGCAATGCTTTTGGCAAAGCAGTCGATAAATTTTATTTGAGCAACATTGGTTGGCAAGGGATTCGTATTCGCCGTCAGCATTTGTTAGAGCTTGGACGAGTCGCTCTTGACCAACGTATGCAAACCATTAACATAAACAGCGAAACCAAAAATAATCATTCAACGTTAACTATTCTCGATATTGCTAGTGGTAATGGTTATTACGTGTTTGATTTATTAGCAGAGTATGAGCAACTGCAAGCTGAGATGCGTGATTATGACGCGCATAATGTAAAAGTTATCGCAGACAAGGCGGTTAAGTTAGGCTTAGATAATCGGGTCAACGCAGTGCAAAAAGACGCTTTTAATGATGCCAGTTATAAAGACCATCAAACCAATGATCCAAAAAGTGACTCGTCAAACGGCTTCGATGTAGCGATCGCCTCAGGCGTATTTGAATTATTTTCCGATAATACTTTGGTCAGCACTGCGCTAGAGGGTATACATGACAGTTTAGCGGCTAACGGTTATTTGCTCTATACCAATCAGCCTTGGCATCCTGAGCAAGAGTTTATTAGTAAAACGCTAAACAATCATCGCGGCAGTCACTGGGTGATGCGCTGTCGCTCGCAGGCGGAGATGGATCAGCTTGTGTTGCAGGCAGGTTTTAAAAAGCTCGATATGCGCATCGATCGCTTTGGGATATTTACCGTCTCTTTAGCGATAAAGATAGACTAGTCTGTAATGAATAACGATACCTTGCTGCAGTCCAAACCTTATAATCGCGTCCAGCTATTTTCTGGCGGCGGTTATAAGTTTGGCTACTATCTGGGTAGTTACGCAGCTCTATATGAGCATGACTTAAAGCCTGACTTGATACTAGCCACTTGCGGCGGTAGTTTAGCCAGCCTTCTCGTCGGCATCGCCTCCGAGCCAAAAGATCTTAAGCTATTAGTTGAAAGTAAATCGCTTTACAAAGTAGTACAAGCGAGCCGACATCGGCAAAACTTTACACTAAGCTCAAAACAACAAAAACCCAGTTATTTTTATCAAGGGCTAAAACGTTTAGGGCTATCAAAACAAGTCACTCGATTATTCAAAATTCATCAGCGCGAAAACCACGATGCGCTGTTAGCCGAGCTCAATAACTATGCTATGTTTGAGATTGCTAATGAGGCGGATTGGCTCACAGAGCTAACGAACCTAAAACCAACCTCTAACCCTATTACTTATGCTAATAATCGTCCTGATATCGCGATTATTGCCAGTCGTCTCATGCCAACTGAGGACTCGCTGAAACAAACGTCTCAAGCAAAAAATTCGCAGCTTGCCGCCAAATTACAAGAAGTATTATTTGCTCCTGCTAACCTACGCGCTCATATCGACAAGCAAGCTTTATCTTGCCCTACCCATCGCTATGCTCCTAAGCGTATTATGCAAGATATTCATCTTGTCCCTGAATGGGATATCGAACAAGCGGTTAGAGCTTCGATGGCGGATATGTACTATTTGCAGCCAACATTTATAGAAGATTTGGGTTGGAGCTTAGGCGGTGTCATCGATTTGACTCCTATTGAATTAGCTAGCCAGTTTGGGAGTATCGTATTCGCTGAAACTAAAAGCCGCTACGACAAAGTACTGGCGGCACCTGCTATTCAGCGTATCTTTGGTTTTGATCCCAATGCGCGGTTAGATGAAGTCTTGTCTTTTGCAGGTAAGGATAACAATACTGTTAATAACATTAAGCAAAATGATATTCATTGGCTGCCCTTTGCAGATAATGGCAAAGCGTTAGCTGGTCAACATGTGCGTAAACGACTTAATATGCGGCAAGGGCGAATCGACTTAGTTCACGCTGATTACGATATTTTTGTACAGCAAATGCAAGCGCAGTGGCGCTATGGTTATCAGCGTACGCTTGAGTATTTAAAGTCGAATGAGTTGGCTTAATTATCAATAGCTTCCTTTATACTCGGCAAAGCTCTATTGTAGTAATATCAAGCAATTACCCATTTATAACTTAATCCCTTCTTCAGCCGTAAAAAGGACTTTACGATGTCAAAGCTAAGCCCCAATATTCAGCAAAAAAACAAGTTCAATAATATTAAAATAAAAGCCGCTACCTTACTCATTAGCAGCACGTTTTTGCTTTGTGTTTCTAGCCACGCTATTGAGCCTGATGCCAATACTAGAACCACTATTAATAACACCTCTATCAATACTAGCGCTATCAATTTAGCAATTATGACTGAGGCGCCAACGCTAGTATCGGAGACTCAGCGCGTAACCCTAGCCAAGTCAAACGCTGCAACCAACGCTTTATCGTCTCCTGCTACAACCCAAGCTGACCAAGCTATCTATTCAAGCTCGGCCATTCAGCATCCTTTATGGGCCAAAAACGGCATGGTCGCAAGCCAAGAAGCACTAGCCTCCGATATTGGTCTACAAATTCTAAAAGACGGTGGTAATGCCGTTGATGCGGCGGTAGCCGTTGGTTTTGCTTTAGCTGTTACCTTGCCGCGCGCTGGAAATATCGGTGGTGGTGGCTTTATGATGATTTATGATGCTAAGCAAGACAAAACCATTGCCCTTGATTATCGCGAAAAAGCACCCAGTAGAGCTACGAGTGATATGTATTTGAATAATGACGGCGAAGCAGTCAGCGATTTGTCACGTTATCACGGTTTAGCGGTTGGCGTGCCGGGTACGGTTGCCGGATTACTCAAGGCGCTTGAGGATCATGGTACTATGACCCGCCAGCAAGTCATGGCGCCTGCTATCACACTCGCAGCTGATGGTATCGACGTCACAGCGGGCTTGTCGGAATCACTAGAGGCGCTCAAAGAGCGTCTGCAAAAATGGCCGAGTACCAAAAAAATATTCTTTAAGGCTGATGGTAGCAGTTATCAGCCCGGTGAGCGTTTGCGTCAGCCACAGCTTGCGCAGTCGCTCAAACTTATCGCCAATAAAGGCGCAGATGGCTTTTATCAAGGCGATACGGCGCGTAAATTGGTGAACGCCGTCAATGAAGCTGGCGGCGCTATGAGCTTACAAGATTTAGCGGATTATGAAGCTATTGCTCGCACACCTGTAACTGGCAACTACCGTGGTTATGAGATTGTCTCTATGCCGCCGCCTTCCTCTGGCGGTATTCATATCGTACAGATATTGAACGTCCTAGAAGGCTATCCGCTAAAAGACTATGGGCAAAATAGCGCCCAGACTATTCATCTAATGAGCGAGGCTATGCAATTGGCTTATGCTGATCGTGCAGAATACCTTGGCGATTCTGATTTTGTCGATGTGCCGGCAAGCGGGCTTACCTCGCGCCCTTACGCCAATAAACTACGCAGCCTAATCAATCCTAATAAGGCCACACCAGCAGCTAGTATCAAAGCCAATAACCCATTGCCTTATGAGAGCGATCAAACCACCCATTTCTCTATCGTTGATAACGCTGGTAATGCAGTCGCTAACACTTATACCTTAAACTTCTCTTATGGCACGGGTCTTGTCGCTGAGGGCACAGGCATACTGCTCAATAATGAGATGGATGACTTCTCTGCTAAGCCTGGCACCCCTAACGCTTATGGACTTATCGGCGGCGCGGCAAATAGCATTGAGGCCAATAAGCGCCCGCTCTCTTCTATGAGCCCAACCTTAGTATTTAAAGACAGCAAACCCTATATCGTCACCGGTAGCCCGGGTGGAAGTCGCATCATCACGACCGTCACCCAGATCATCTCCAACGTTATTGACCACGATATGAATATCGCCGAAGCCACGCATGCACCGCGTATCCATGATCAATGGCTACCCGATGAAATCCGTGTTGAAAAAGCTCTTAATATCGATACGGTTAGCAAGCTAGAGTCTATGGGTCATAAAGTTAGCCCAAAAGAGGCAATGGGCTCGACGCAGTCTATTATGCTCACACCCACTGGGATTTATGGCGCGTCCGATCCGCGTATTGTCGATGCGGCAGTGGTTGGGTATTAGCCTATAATGGCATGACTTTTATATAAAATAATAACGAATCCGTTAACCAGCCCTTTCTATGAGACAGATTTGAGGGCTGTTTTACACATCATCAACTTATATGTTAAATATATTACGCCGTCAATAGCGCTTGAAAATGTAGCTGTCAGTGCCAAAAAATGCTATCATTAGCGGCTGATGTAAACACTGTCGCTATCTTATTAACTATGCTTATTATAGGCTAAATATCTGATAATAATCATTATTTTCAATAGAAAAATCGTTACGGCATGATAGTCATAATAGCAAAACAACACCTTTGTCTAATCTTCAACCCGCTTTCTTATCTGGCTTCTTTAAGAGTACCCTATGGCATTTGTACACCTTGGCATTCATAGCGAATATTCTATTACCGATTCTATCGTGCGTATCAAGCCACTAATTAAGGCGGCGGCGGCAGATAACCAGCAAGCACTAGCATTGACCGATTTATCCAACCTTTATGCCACCGTAAAGTTTTATCGCGGCTGTTTGAATGCTGGCATCAAGCCCATCATCGGCAGCGAAGTCATCATGGATAATGAGGACACAAGATTGACGTTGCTAGCTATGGATAACGAAGGCTATCAAAATATCACTCGCATCGTCTCGCTAGGCTTCACCGAAGGCCGCGCTGATCCTGCCAATCATGGCATCCCTGTCGTCAAGCGTAGCGATATCCTTGCACATGCTGCGGGCGTCATTGTCTTATTTACTGAAAAATCCGATGTCGGACAGGCGCTTATTGGCTCTATGCCAGAGCGCGCTGATGAGCTCCTTAGTGAGTGGCAGGCCAAGTTTGCCGATCGCCTATACTTTGCGATAAAACGTACCAATCGCAGCGGTGAAGATGCGTTTATTCAAGCGACTATCCACGCTGGCACTAAACATCGTATTCCGCTAGTGGCTCATAATGACGTGCGCTTTTTACAGCAAGAAGATTTCGATGCTCATGAAGCCCGTGTGTGTATTGCCGGCTCTTACGTATTAGCGGATGCCAATCGTCCGCAGAATTATTCTGATGAGCAGTACCTAAAAACTCAATCGCAGATGCAGCAACTGTTTGATGATATCCCGCAAGTTATCAATAATACCATGCGCTTAGCGACTCGCTGTAACGTTACCTTAACCCTCGGCATCAATGTGCTGCCTGATTTTCCTGTGCCTGAAGGTGAGACCATCGAGTCGTTTTTTCGGGCCGAGTCGCAGCGCGGTCTTGAGCATCGACTGGACAAGCTCTTTCCTGTTGATGAGCGCGACGAGAGCTGGAGCGACTTTCGTAAACAGTACGATGAGCGCTTAGAGTATGAGCTAGGTATTATCTTATCGATGGGGTTTCCCGGTTACTTCTTAATCGTTATGGACTTTATCCGCTGGGCAAAAGCCAACGGCGTGCCTGTCGGTCCGGGTCGTGGCTCTGGTGCCGGATCTTTAGTGGCCTATGCACTGAACATTACTGACCTTGATCCCATTCATTATGACTTGCTCTTTGAGCGTTTTTTGAACCCAGAGCGGGTATCGATGCCTGATTTCGATATTGATTTTTGTATCGAAGGTCGCGATAGAGTCATTGATTATGTGGCGCAAACCTATGGCCGTGAGGCGGTCTCACAGATTATTACTTTTGGTACCATGGCGGCCAAAGCGGTTGTGCGTGACGTGGCTCGAGTACAAAGCAAGTCGTACTTTTTGGCCAATAAAATCTCTAAGCTCATTCCTAAGACGCCCGGCATTACCCTCAGTCAAGCGCTAGAGCAAGAGCCGCAGCTTAAAGACTTAATCTCCAATCCAGATAATATGGACTATGAAGATGCCATTGAGATTTGGGAGATGGCGGTGAAGCTTGAAGGCGTATGCCGTAACGTCGGTAAGCATGCCGGCGGCGTACTCATTGCCCCACATAGAATCACCGACTTTAGCGCTATTTATTGTGATGACGAGGGTCACCGTGTCAGTCAGTTTGACAAAGACGATGTCGAAGATGTTGGACTTGTAAAATTTGACTTTTTGGGACTGCGTAACTTAACCGTTATCGATGCGGCGGTGAAGAACATCAATGAGCGCCGTGCCCGTGAAGGCAAAGAAGCTTTAGTGTTAGAAGATTTACCACTAGATGACAGCAAGGCCTATAAACTACTGCAAGACGCCAAAACCACCGCTGTTTTTCAGTTAGAAAGTATGGGTATGAAAAAGTACCTAGCCAAGCTACAACCGACTAATATCGAAGATGTCATCGCCATGTGCGCGCTTTATCGCCCAGGCCCTCTCGATGCCGGCATGGTAGAGATGTATATTGACCGTAAGCATGGCCGCGAAGAAGTCATCTACGATCATCCCAACCTTGAACCGATACTGCAAAATACCAATGGCGTTATCGTCTATCAAGAGCAAGTCATGCAGATCTCGCAGGTGATGGCCGGTTATAGCTTAGGCGGCGCCGACATGCTACGCCGGGCAATGGGTAAAAAGAAACCCGAAGAGATGGCCAAGCAGCGCGATATCTTTATTACCGGTGCCACCGATCAAGGTATCGATGAGGTCACATCTGGCGGTGTATTCGATTTGATGGAGAAGTTCGCCGGTTATGGTTTTAACCGCTCACATTCTGCCGCCTACGGCGTGCTCGCTTATCAGACCGCTTATCTTAAGCGCTACTATCCAAGCGAATTTATGGCAGCAGTACTGACATCCGATATGAACAACACCGATAATGTGGTGTTTTTTATCAATGATTGCCGCGAGAACTTTGGCTTAACCGTGATTAACCCTTCGGTCAATCGCAGCGCTTGGCATTTTGTCGCTGATACGCCAACCAATATTATCTATGGTCTAGGCGCGATCAAAGGCGTCGGTGAAGGCGCTGTTGAGTCTATCGTCGAAGCGCGTCGCACGGATGGACCTTTTACCGACTTATACGACTTTTGCCGCCGCGTCGATATCAAAAAGGTCAATAAGCGCACTTTAGAGGCTTTGGTCAGTGCAGGCTGCTTTGATGACTTTGCTGCTACATTACGCCCTGACCTGCCAGCCGATGCCGCTTACGAGATACGCGGTGCGTTGATGAGTCAATTGCCAAGTGCAGTGCAAGCCGCTGAGCAAGACCGCAAAAATGGTGAGCTTGGCATGATGGATCTATTCGGTGAGATGGACAGTGTGGTTGCCGCGCCGCCACTGAAAATGACCCCTGAGCTGATTTGGGGCGATAAGCATCGCCTAAAAGCCGAGAAGAACACTTTAGGCCTTTATCTTACCGGCCACCCTATTAATGAGTATTTAGATGAACTAAAACGCTACACCTCAGGTGCGCGGCTCAACAAACTCACCGATACCGGTTATAACGGTAGCTGTTACTTTGCTGGTCTTATTATCGACATGGCAAACTTTGGTAATCGCCACGTCATTACCTTAGATGATGGCACCTCACGGCTTGAGGTCAGCTGTTATGCTGAGCGCTTTAACCGCGTCAAAGAACAGTTAAAAGTTGATGAAGTGGTCATCATTAAAGGCAGTATCCGTGAGCGTGATGGACGCCTATTTGCTCGCCTTGATAATGCGATGACGATGGTTGATGCGCGTCTGCGTTGGCTCAAGAAAATCAGTATCAAAGTACACCATGAAGATCTTAAACTTCTGGCTCGCCTGCAGCCTTTATTAAAATCGGCACAAGCCGACATCATCCCTGCGCCAAGACTCTCTCATTATGGCGAAGATGATGAGCTAGAAGGCGGCGCTCAAAACTACTATGATAACGCTATGGGCGCCAGCTTATATGATGAAGAGGGTAATGACCTTATGGCTTTAGAATCCAACACTGCTAATGGTGATGAAGATAATTTTACTTATAATGATAGTGTAATGAATGATAACTGTACGCCTCTTGGTCTCAGCGTTTACGCCGATTATGGCATTGCGAATGTCGGTTTATCAGAGCATTGGCGCGTCTATCCTAATGATGATAATCTACAGCAGCTAAAGACGATGATTAGTGAGGATAATCTACATTTTCATTACAACTAAAATCTGCACTGCCGATGGCTTTATTAGCCGCTAGTAAATTCAACTTAGGTAACTTTCCCTTACCCTTATTGGACCTTTTTATCATGACTGATGCTGAGTACAAAAATATTAACACGATTGGCGATAACTTCAATAATAGCCATCAAACCATCATTGATGATGCCCAGTTCGAAGAAATGCGCGACTTACTAGAAGAAGATTTTGTCGATTTAGTGCAGACCTTTATCGACGATAGCAAACAGCGAATTATACTCATGCAGGCGGCGCAAGCTAATAACGATAACGCCAATGGCTTTGAGTTTGCTCACGCATTAAAAGGCGCTAGTGCTACTCTAGGTGCTACGCAGCTCACTGAGCTTAGCGAGCATCTCGAAGTCGCTTGCCGCCAACAACAAATAAGCAGCCAAACCGATCTGATTATGCGCTTATCAGCCGCACTTTTAGACGTCGAACAAGAGATCAACCAACGTTTAGGGTTATAGATATGACGTCCACTCCTTCTGCATCCGGCGTCCTAAAAGTTAGCGATTATTTATCATGCTTACAGATAGTGATGGTCAATACTACGCTACCTGCTAATATCGGTTCAGCTGCGCGAGCCATGCATACTATGGGTTTGTCTCGCTTAACTATCGTCGATCCTAAGCTGCCGATAGATGATACTAGTGTCTCCCACGCGGCGGGTGGTAGTGAGATATTGGCAGCCGCTCACATCGCACCGACTCTAGAAGAAGCGATTGGCGATTGTCAGTTAGTGTTTGCCGCTAGTAGTCGTAGTCGTCATCTGCCGCGTCCCGTGGTGACCCCCACGCAGGCGGCTAAAATCATGTTAGAGTTTATTGATGCGCAAACGGATCTCAGTTCTGAATCTAAGCTATCAGCAGCGAGCCGCCCTAATATTGCAATCCTCTTTGGTCGTGAAGATCGAGGGCTTACCAATGAGGAGCTGGCTTTTGCCGATTTCCATATCCAAATCGATGCCAATCCTGACTATCCGGTGCTCAATGTCGCCTCAGCGGTGCAAGTCATCGCTAGCTTTATCTTTGCCTATGCGCAAGTCCATCAAACTAATGCTAGTCCTGCGCTCGTTAAAGAAAGCAGTACGAATACCAACAGTAGTGATGAGAAGCTAGCTACCTCACCCCTACTCAGCACTTATATCCGCCAGCAGTGGGATGAGCCCGCTATCACTCAGCAGCAATTACAAAATCTCACTCAGCGCAGCACTGAGCTGATGGTGGCGCTTAATCTCGCTGATAGTGAGCACTTAAGATCACTGCCAGCACGCCTATCGCGGCTCGGCTCACGCCTTCAGCTTGACCAAAAGGAATATCAGCTGTTAAGTGCTTTAATCGCTAAAGTCTCAAAGGATTATTAAATTAATAGAAAACTAAAGTCGCTATCCTCATTAAACGCAGAGTACTAAAAACTAAATGGAGTTAATTATGAATTGGACGGTTTATTTATCTGGTGAGATTCACACCGATTGGCGCGAGCAAATCATGCAAGGCGCAAAAGATCATGGCCTTAATATTGAATTCACCTCGGCCGTAACGAACCACGAAGCTAGCGATGCTGCGGGTGATTTATTGGGTGAGAACGACAAGCAGTTTTGGCGCGATCATCAGTCGTCTAAGATCAACTCCATTCGTACCAAAACCCTAATCCAGAACTGTGATATTGCCATCATCCGTTTTGGTGATAAATATAAGCAATGGAATGCAGCTTTTGACGCTGGCTTTTGTGCCGCTTTAGGTAAGCCCTACATCACTCTACATAATGACGATATTATTCATCCGCTAAAAGAAGTCGACGCGGCAGCTATGGCATGGGCACAAACCCCAGAACAAATTGTCGAAATCCTCAAATATACCACTAGCAATACTTAACTAGTGATCTTAAAAGTAAAACACTAAGCAGAATCATATGACTGGTTATGTGGCTATATAGTGAGCCTGTCAGTATAACGAGCTCATAAATTCTGCTTTTAGTTAATAAATCTACATTATTTGTTAATCTGTTGTTATTTATGGCTTATAGCTATATTTTGTAAGGCAAAGCTGCTATAACTAAAATGATAAGCAAACTGTTTCATTTAGTATGTAATTAAAAAATATGATAGGACGCGTTATGCCATCGCCAACTGCCCTACTTAAATCACTCAAGACGGCCAAAAAAGATCTTAAAGAAGATATCGAGGCTGTATTCAAACGTGACCCTGCCGCTCGCAATAGCTTAGAAGTTATTTTAACTTATCCTGGTATTCATGCCTTGATACTACACCGCGGCGCTCATTACCTATGGAATCATGAGCAAAAACTCGCCGCACGCGTGATCTCTTACGGCTCACGTATCGTGACCGGTATTGAAATACATCCTGCCGCGCGGATTGGGAAACGTTTTTTTATCGATCATGGCGTCGGCGTAGTCATTGGCGAGACCGCTGAGATTGGCGATGACGTCACGTTATATCACGGTGTCACTTTAGGCGGGGTCTCACAAAATAATGGTAAGCGACATCCTACGCTAGAAGATGGCGTCACTGTCGGCGCTGGCGCAAAAGTCTTAGGCCCGTTTGCGGTCGGCAAGAACGCTAAGATTGGCTCGAATGCGGTAGTGGTCAAGCCGGTGCCTGCTAATGCCACTATGGTAGGTAGTGCCGCGCGCATGATATCTGAGTATCATGATGAAAAAGGCAACCCTATCGTTGCAAAAATTAATGACTCCAAACAACAAGAAAAAGCAGCGAAAGGCATTATCACCGATGGCCAGCAAGCAAAAATACCACAAAAGGATGTCAGTCCCGACAAGGCTACCAGCTCGGCTCGTGATACCGCGTTTCAAGCTTATGGTATCGATCCCTCATCACAAGATCCTGTTGCCGAAGCTTTTGCCAAAATGCTTGAGCACATTCAGCAGTCTGAAACTCGCTTAGATCAATTACAAAAAGCCATGTGCAAGATAGATCCTGATTTTTGTCAAAAAGAGTACGATAAGCTGTGCTTAGAAGATATCGATGTCATTGATCAAAGTGATATGGATCAAGCGGGTACACCTGAAAAATAATCAAAGGTTTAACCAAAAAGTGAGGAGTAAGCTATAAATCACTTCTCACTTTTTATTGAATATTGAAGTGACATCGTGTGTTTATATCCTATACATGTGTTTATATCCCATATAAGGCATGACTTCTTTTTAGAATACTATCTCTATCTTAATATGTAGATACTCCAACCTTCAAAACGATGAGTTCGGCTGGGTTAAAAACTCTATTTCTTCAGCACAAGACACTCGCCCTAAAATATCATTACGGTGCGGATAGTGACCAAAACGATCTATAATGACTTTATGTTTGATCTCAGCCTGCACCGTCTCTGGATTGGTAAACTTCTTAAATAACCGTAACGCTTGTTCATGGATTACCGTAGACTCGCTATGCATAAAAGGCATCAATAAGAATTTACGCTCCTCTACCGTTTGTAGATGCTGCAAATCATTAGCCGCTACCGCCTCTTGCGCTAACACTAATGCCATACCATCTTGCGCAAAAGCTGCTGCTGTATCGCGGTAGATATTTCGTGAAAACTGGTCTAATACGATAATCTCTGCTAAACGGCCATCAGGACTGCTGCGCCAATTATAGCATTCAGCTGCCGAGGCTTGTACCAGTACGCTGCCGAAGCGCTTCCGTAGTAATCTATCAAAACTTAAATCTTTCTCAAAAAACTGCTGACTGCCGACTTCTTCAAAGCAAAATTTTAGTATTTTTTTATACATAAGGGTCCTCATTTAATTTTCCAGTCTTTTTAGTAACCATAGCCTTTTTTATCTGGCACAAGTCTCTACCAATCATAACGACATAATGCGCATTTATAATCTATACTTATTGAGTATCGCCAAACAATAAATAATAACTAAACAATATAAAGAGAGGATACATCATGGCACGTCTACAAGACAAAGTGATCATCATTACCGGAGCAGCTCAAGGTATGGGTGAGACTCACGCCCGTCTATGTCTAGAGCAAGGTGCAAAAGTGGTTTTAACTGATATCAATAGTGAAAAAGGCGAAGCGCTGGCAATGGAGCTTGGCGATAACGCCCTATTTATCAAGCATGATGTGACTAATGAAGATGATTGGACGCAAGTCGTTAATGAAACCAAAGCTAAATTTAGCCAAATTGATGTCTTGGTTAACAACGCGGGTATCACCACCCACAAATCCATCTTGGATACTTCAGTAGAGGACTACCGCAAGATACTGGAGATCAATCAAGTGTCGGTATTTTTAGGGATAAAAGCGGTCATTCCTACTATGAAACAAGCCAAGCAAGGCTCGATTATTAATATCTCATCGATTAACGGTTTAGTGGGCGGTGCGATTGGCTATACTGACTCTAAGTTTGCCGTACGCGGTATGACCAAAGCCGCGGCTCTTGAATGCGCCCCACACGGTATTCGTGTCAACTCTATCCGTCCTGGCGTCATAGCCACCCCTATGATTACCCAAGGCGATACTAAAGATGCGGTCGAAGCTTTTGCCAAAACGATTCCGATGAAACGGGTGGCAGAGTCTGAAGAAGTCAGCGGTATGGTGCTGTTTTTGGCCTCAGATGACTCCAGCTATTCTACTGGCTCTGAGTTTGTCGTTGATGGTGGTTTGACCGCGCAGTAGTTTGTTGAAAAGTGTATTTGAAAAGAGCTAAAGTATAATTTAGCTCTTTTTTTGTAGCTCCTTTATACCAGTCATTTCATGGTCTGCAAAAGGTAAACGCTCTGCTATAACCGTCCATTTATTTTCAAATTTGCTTAGGCTATTTTTTTTATGGTTTATTTTTACTAACAAAATATCGATATCCATACTCACCTTGGTAACCGCTCCTTGACTCCCTGAGCTTTTTGACTTCTGCGTACGCTCTCTACCACATTCGTCCTCTAGATTCTTAAAAACTTGCTGTAGCTGAGCTAAAGTCATACTCTTACTCAAAGCTAAATAGACACTTTGATTGATATAGTCGGGTTTTGGCTGCTCTTTGGTAGCGGTAATATCAGGATTTTTAACAGCATTAGACAACTCAATCTCGCCAAGCTCAGCTAGAATGTTCTGGACATACGGTAAGTGATGATCCGCTTGATAATTACTACCCAAAGCCAACAACGCTGCACTCACTGCCAACGGTTGTAGCTCGGTAATACTCAGCCTTGGCAAGCTTTCTAGCTTTAAATCCGCTAAATCTTTATTGCTCATTAGTAAGATTGTCGGTGTTTTTAGCTTCAGTTTTTGCCAAGCGCGTAATTTGCACCCCAACCGCATTTGCTTCTTTAATAGCCGTTGGCTTGGCGACGCTTAAAGTTATTCTTTGGCAGTTATATTTGGCTAATAGTTTCTCGGCGAGCTGCTCGGCTAGATGCTCAAGTAGTTTTGCTTTAATGTCTTTACACCAAATGCTGACATCGTCGCAGACTTCTTTATAGCTTAAGGCGTCTTTGACATCATCTGATAGCGCCGCTTTGCTGATATCAGTTTCTAACACGATGTCGATTAAAATAGGCTGAGTGATTGCGCGCTCCCAGTCAAAGACACCAATGACTGCATCGAGTTTTAAGCCTTTTACAAATACCACATCTGCTTCGCTAGGTTGCATTATTTTTCCTTAAAATCTTCCATTAACGATACTTTTAATGTATTGCTCTCTACCAAATGACTATCTACAAGACGATTAGGCTTTTGAGTTTCCATTTTTGACTTTTAGCATTTTACTTGGGCGATGTCGCCACAGATCGATACTGAATAATAATAGGCCTAACCATATCAGACCAAATACGGCTAAGCGATGCAGATCAAAAGGCTCCTTATAGTAAAACACCGCTAAGAAGAAGATAAAGGTCGGTGTTAAGTAATTCATAAAGCTTAGAATACTATAAGCGACTAGCTTAGTGGATTTATTAAACAATAAAAGCGGTATCAAGGTTATTGGTCCTGCCAGCATCAATAGCCAAATATTTGAGGTAAACCAAAAGCTAATCTGACTACTGACGACATCTGCCTGCCAAAACCACCACACGCATATCGGTACGAGCATCGCAGTCTCGACAAACATCGCATCGACCGCCGTTAGCGGTGTTTGACGCTGAATGGTGCCATAAGTGCTAAAGCTAAAGGCCAATATTAACGATATCCAAGGCAAGCTACCTAACATGACCACTTGTATTAACACCGACAGTAGCGCAAAACTAATCGCTACCCATTGCAGCGGCCGCATGCGCTCTTTAAAGAGAATCATCGATAGCGCTACCCCGACTAGCGGCCCGATAAAGTAACCTAAACTGGCTTCTAGTATCTGATCGTGATTCACCGCCCAAACGTACGTCAGCCAATTAGTCGCGATAATCAAACCTGATAAAAAGGTTAGTGCTAACCATCTGGGGTTTTGTTTAAGCGTATTAATCCATTGCCAACGCTTAGTAGCGACTAAAACGACTAATAAGCATAAAAACGTCCAGATAATACGATGTCCGATGATTTCGGTCGCGTTGTATGCGCTTAATTGCTTAAAATACAGCGGAAAAGCGCCCCAAATTGAGAACGCTATCAGCGCCGTAATAATGCCGCGCTGAGTGGTTTGCACAGCAGCGACTGGTTTTTTTAGCACATTTTGGGTAGTCATAACACAAGACAACTTATTTGGACAAAGCGCATCTTTATCACCCTTTATATCTCCTACTATTGCTAATCAACAGGGTAAATAAAAGGAAGGAATGCGCTTTGCGAGGTACAGAGTTTTAGTACTTAGGTTTTATTAGTTAGGTTTTAGTATTTAAATAGAAAAGCAATGAGTCAATGCCATAAGGACATCGACCCATTGCTACTTACTAATCACTAATGACTTATAAAATTAAGCTTTTTTAGTTTGTTTTAACTTATCCGCTATAAAAGACCTAGGCTTTGTCAGTGCTGGTATTATTATCAGTATCTACGCCTTTATCCACTTCAATGGACATACCGATTTGATTAGCAAGCTCTGCAAAACCTGGAAAGCTCGTATTAACTGTTTCTACGCCTTCGATAATAATCTGCTTAGAGGCACGCAAGCTAGCAACAGCAAAGCTCATCGCAATACGGTGATCATGATGCGAGGTTATATGACCGCCATCAAAGATAGGTTGATGGTTATCGACCTTATCGTCTTTACCTTGTTTGCCCTTGCCTTCAATGATTAGTCCATCTTCAGTTACCCTGCAGTCAATTCCTAAGGTTTGCAAGCCATCAGCCATGACTGCAATGCGGTCAGATTCTTTCACTCGTAGTTCCTTCGCGCCTGTTAACACCGTTCGACCTTGCGCACAACTGGCGGCAACGAATAATACTGGGAATTCATCAATCGCGAGTGGCACTAAGTGCTCAGGTATCTCAATGCCTATAAGGTTTGAGCTTCGAATGGTAATATCAGCGACGGGCTCACCGCCGACGTGGGTTTCATTGCTTAGACTAATATCTGCATTCATTAATTTGAGGATATCGATAACACCAGTACGTGTCGGGTTGATACCCACTTGACTCAAAGTCAGCTCACTATCTTGGCTGATAGCTGCCGCCACCATAAAGAATGCTGCTGAGGAGATATCAGCCGGTACTGCTATATCGCCAGCGGTTAACTTACCACCGCCCTCAACGCTGATACGATTGCCATCGACGCTCACCTCATAACCAAAGGCCGATAACATCCGCTCGGTATGATCGCGGCTGACTTCCGGTTGCGTCACTGTCGTTGTACCTTCGCTCCACAGGCCAGCTAATAACAAGCAAGACTTAATTTGCGCAGAAGCCACTGGCATCTGATAGTCAATACCTTGCAGTGGCTTACCTGCTTTATCGCGGCCAGTAATACTTAGCGGCGAGGTACCACTAGTACCCGTGCTTTGAATGATTGCACCCATCTGCCGTAGTGGCGCAGCAATACGCTCCATAGGGCGCTTATTGAGGCTAGTATCACCGGTGAGTACGCTATCGAAATCTTGCGCGGCTAAGATGCCAGCTAGCAAGCGCATACTGGTGCCAGAGTTGCCCATATAGATAGGCGTTTTGCTGGGCTTTAGCCCTTTCATACCGACACCATGAATGGTCAACTTGCCGTTATCTGGCCCCTCGATGGTCACGCCCATATCTCTGAAGGCTTGCAGAGTCGCTAACGCGTCCTCTCCTTCCAAAAACCCTGTCACTTGGGTGACGCCTTCGGCAATACTACCAAACATAATACTGCGGTGCGAGATGGACTTGTCACCTGGAATGGTAATGGTACCGTTGACGGCATTACGGGTATTGGGAGAAATAATATAAGAAGCTGACATAGCAGAGGTATCCGTATAAGGGGTGCTGGTTAGCATATGGCCAAAATGTCGCCGTGCAGCTTGCGCGCGGCCTAAAAGTCCCATTAGGGCGGTTGAATCTTTATCAATAATAAGCTGGCGTATATTTTTTAGATAATCGCTGTATTCATCAAGCGCATCGATTATCGCATCTTGATTGGCAAAAAAGATATCGTGCCACATCTTTGGGTCGCTCGCCGCGATACGGGTAAAGTCTCGAAAGCCGCCAGCGGCATAGCGAAACATATTTAAATTATCATCATGACTGGCCAGCTGATCGACTAGATTATAGGCTAATAAGTGCGGCAAATGACTGGTATGCGCCAGTACCGAATCGTGATGCTTAGCATCCATCGACATTACACTCGCCCCTACCGACTCCCATAACTGGCGCAGCTTGATAATAGCTGCCTCGTCAGTGCTCGCTAGTGGACAAATAATAACGCTATGGTTAATAAATAAACCGCTGCGTCGTGCATGATAGCCTGAATCTTCAGCGCCGGCAATCGGATGCGCGGGCACCAGTCCAACAGGCAAACCCTTGAGCGAAGTTGCAAAAACATCTTTAGCGGCGGCAATGACATTGGCTTTGGTGCTGCAGACATCGCTGATAATACAGTCATAGGCAAGCGCACCGCTTTGCATTACAGCCTTAATCTCAGTGAATACCGCTGACACTGCTTGCACAGGGATGGCGATAACGATCAAATCAGAGCCACTCACGACTTGGCTTAGCGAATCACCACCAGCATCGAGCAACCCCTGCTCGAGAGCAGCGCTTATGCTGGGCTGATGTTTATCGACTGCTACCAGACGTTTGCTTAGGCTATTATCTTTAATAGCTTGCGCAAGACTGGCACCGATTAGCCCTAGACCTATGATGCAGACTTGCTCAAATAATGGCTCTGTGTTTAGATGATTTGTGGATTTTGGATAGCTCATGGGTATCTTATTATAAGTGTCGTACAAATAAATCTAGCATCTTAACTGGGGCGTATTGAACAATCATCAAAAAGTATGGCGAATCTGCAACACCGCCCAGATAAAGTTGCGATTAATAGGTTTCAATCTTCATTTAAGATAGATTTTAAAGTATCAATCAAGCGCGTATTGTCTTCTGCTAAGCCTACGGTGATTCGTAACCAGTCGTTTAGCTCATACCCTCTTAAGGGACGTACGATGACACCTTGCTCTAATAATGCTTGATTAATGTCAGCCGCGCCTTCTATTTTTACCATAATAAAATTGGCGTATGACTTGATAAACTCAAGCCCTAACGCATCGAACTGCTTCTCTAACCAGCGCATTTGTCCGGCGTTAATTTTGCGCACCTCGCTAATAAAGCTTTGATCCGCCAGTGCCGCTGCCGCTGCGGCTAAAGCGATACGACTAACGTTAAACGGTTGACGGATACGATTGAGCAAATCCGCCACTGCAGGCGAGCTTAGCGCATAGCCAACACGTAAGCCTGCTAGGCCATAAGCTTTGGAGAAGGTGCGCACAATCACTACATTATCAAACTCGTCCAATAGCGCCCGATTATTACTCTCAGGGCTGTATTCGATATAAGCTTCGTCTAATACAACCAATACTGAAGACGGCAAGCTTGCGACAAACTCGCGTAGCTCTTCGCTGCCTAATAAAGTGCCAGTTGGGTTATTCGGATTGGCGATAAATACGATCTTGGTATTGGCATTATCTAGGGCCGCTTGACGCATGGCTTTTAAATCATGACCGAAGCGCTGGGCTGGTACCTCGATACCGGTCGCGCCTTGCATCTTAGCTAGCATCGAATACACTACAAACCCATATTGGCTATAGACAATAGCATCATTATGACCGACAAAGCTTCGTGCCAAAATATCGAGCAAATCGTTAGAGCCATTACCTAAAGTGATGCTATCGATGCTCATATTGGTAAAGTCAGATAGCGCTTGCTTGAGATAATAACCATTGCCATCAGGATAACGAGCCAATTGGCTTAACTGCTCCGTTATCGCTAAAGTGACTTGCGGTGAGCAGCCTTTAGGGTTCTCATTACTAGCCAACTTGACCACATCTGAGACCCCGTATTCACGCGTGAGCTCTTCCACAGGCTTACCCGTTTGATAGGGTGCTAGCGCCATTATACTGTCGTAGGCTGGCATTAGTGGATGAAGAGTTTTAGCTTGCGAGGTATTGGAAGATGGCATGGTTTTGTCCTTTTTTAATGGCTTGACTATCATCTAGTATTTAGACGTTTAGTCAAAGGTGCTGGGCTCAAGCCTCAGCCTACGCCGACTCAAATAAATATTTCAATACTAACTACCACACTCTATCTCTTAGAGCACCGCTTTTGGATAAGAGCCTAGTACACGCACATCTTTGACCAATGGACGTATATCAGCAATAGCCGCGCTGACATTAGGGTTGTCAATATGCCCGTCCATATCGATAAAGAACACGTAAGCCCACTTGTTCGGACGTTCAGGACGGGTCTCGATGCTAGTCATAGAAACGCCATGATAAGACATGGGCTTAAGGATTTCGATCAAAGCACCGGCCTTGTCATGGGCTGAGACGACAATAGAGGTTTTGTCTTGGCCTGATGGCGCGATAGCTTCGTGACCGATGACTAAGAAGCGGGTGGTATTGCTCGGGTTGTCTTCGATGTTCGAGTACAGCTTATGCAGATCGTATTCAGCAACTGCCACGTCGCCTGCGATAGCGGCTGAATGCCATTCGTTCTTTAGACGGCGAGCGGCTTCGCCATTACTAGAGACTGCGACGCGCTCGACGTTAGGATAATTAACATCGAGCCAATGACGGCACTGTGCGAGTGACTGCTGATGCGAATAAATACGGCTAATGCTATCGACTTTAGTATGTTCAGCGACTAAGAAGTTTTGATGAATAGGCAGCTCAACTTCGCCAATAATCTTAAGCGATGAGGATAAGAACCCGTCCAAAGTATGATTAACGACACCCTCAGAAGAGTTCTCAACAGGGACCACGCCGTACATCGCCGTACCCGCTTCGACTTCACGAAACACATCGGTAATCGTGTTAAGGGGTACAGTATCAGCGGCTTTGCCAAAGTGTTTCAGCGCGGCAGCATGGGTGAAAGTACCAAGCGGGCCCAAAAAAGCAATACGCTGCGGCGCTTCTAGATCCAAGCAGACCGACATAATTTCACGAAACAAACGTGCCATTTTTTCATCAGAGATCGGCCCCTCATTACGCGCCATCACCGCTTTTAGTACTTGCGCTTCGCGCTCTGGACGATAAAAGATAGGATTGCTATCGGATTTTTGCTCCGCTAGGTACTCTTTTTTAACTACCGCCACTCTTTGGGCTAATTTTGCCCGATTATTGATCAGCATATGAATCTCATTATCGACTGCATCGATATCGTGACGCAGCTGATTCAAAAGCTGTTGATCGGTTGCGGTTTTGCTGACATCAGTATTTGCTAGCGTCGAATGATCTACATTTTGCTCTGCCGGCTGTTTACTCATATCTTTTATCCTTTTTGAAACGGTTAACGTTTGCTATATTGAAGAAGACTAGTATCTAAATAGTATCTAGATCTAATCATTTACTTTTTATTATTGACGGCTGGTTACTATTGATAGCCTACCAGCTCTATTTATCCTCTTTACTCATAAAAGAGTCGGCGAATAAGGCAGGCAAACAACAGACCGTCCCTACTATAGCAAAAACTGCTTACAGTGCCCATGCATAAATGGCTGTCAATAGCTGAAATAAAGTAAATGAGGTTATATCTTTTAGTGGCATGAGCCCAAGCATTATCATAATAAATACTCGCAATCGCTATGACTAGCAGTAACCCCAGAAGTAAATCTGTGTTAGAGTCTTAAAGAAAGCCTACGAATAAATCGAAGGTTTAACCCTTATTATAATGACAAGGATATTTAATGAGCGCATTACAACAGCTTCGCACTATGACTACTATTGTCGCTGATACTGGCGATCTAGCCGCTATTGAGCGTCTCAAGCCTATCGATGCGACCACTAACCCAAGCCTCATCACCAAAGCGCTGATTCATCCTGACAATCAATCGATGCTAGCAGAAACCATGAGTCGTCAGCAAGGTGATGTCGATGCGGTTATCGATGCTTTAACGATCCAAATCGGCTGTAGTATTTTAGAGCTCATCGAAGGTCGAGTATCGACTGAGGTAGACGCCCGCTTGTCTTACGATACTCAGGCGACTATCGATAAAGCTTTGGAATATATAGAAGCCTATAAAAAGGCTGGAGTTGACTCTGATCGGGTATTGATCAAAATGGCAGCGACTTGGCAGGGGATTGAAGCGGCCCGCTACCTTGAGACCCAAAATATCCACTGCAACCTAACCTTGCTATTTGGGCAACATCAAGCGATTGCTTGTGCTGATGCTGGCGTTACGCTGATATCGCCATTCGTTGGTCGTATCTTAGACTGGCAAAAGCGCCAACAAAATCGCCAAAACGTACCCGCCGGCGACGATATGGGCGTGCAATCGGTCAAGCTTATTTACCAATACTACAAGCAGCACAGTTATCAGACGCAGGTAATGGGCGCCAGTTTCCGCTCAACAGAGCAAATATTAGCCCTAGCAGGCTGTGACTTATTAACTATTGCGCCAAACTTAATAGATGAGCTTGCCAATATGGATATCGACGTCACCCGCCAGCTATCCCCTACTATGTCGATGGATCTAGATGCTATGAGCAAAGTCAGCTTAACCCATGAAGAGTTCAGCGCCGCTTATCAAGACGATAAAGTGACACAAGATCTATTACCAAAAGGTATTGATGGGTTTATTAGCGCCCGTGAAGAATTAGCGCAAGCGTTAGCAGCTATGCGTTAATCAACATACTTATACTTAACGTCCTATTATCTGAGTAACTCAAAAAGCGCTCAACGTAGAGCGCTTTTTTTGTCTTAATACCTGCTTTGAAAGCCCATTTAGGCTTTCAAAACGGTATAAACCGGCACTGGAAACTCGTCATGTAGGTCGACTAAATCCAATAATACCAAAGCCCCCACCACATTATGATTAGCGGATCTGCATAGCTCGTAGGCCGTGCGCAAAGTACCGCCAGTGGCCAAAATATCATCAACCAATAGTAAACGCTCAGGCGGCAAGTTGCTTTGCATCTCAAGCGTATCTTTACCGTACTCTAGCGCATAAGCTTTATTAGCGACCGGTGGTGGTAGCTTACCGGGTTTACGAAGTAATATCATGCCCTTGCCCAATCTACCTGCTAGCAAACTTGAAAAGACAAAACCGCGCGCTTCAACTGCGCCTAAACAGTCCACCTCATCCATGAGGCCCTTCGGCAGCGCCGCTAACAATGCATCAATCACCTCATCAATATGACTGCGCAGTAAAGGGGTAATATCATAAAAGTCTATACCCGGCTTAGGAAAGTCCGGTACAGTACGAATAATTTGCCAAAGCGGATGCTCAGTATTGACAAGATTAGAGTCATCAGAGACAGTCTTAGCGGATGATGTCGCTTTTGTGGCGCTCATAAAAGTCCTTAACAGGTAAAAATATAGCGATCATAACCAAAATGTAAAGGTCATAATAATCGGACGTTATAGTAGCATAATTGCTATGTTGACAGTGATCAAAGCTAAAAATGACGACTGCTTCACTATTGAATATAGCGATAAGGCTTTAATAAAGGCATACTTGTCTCAATATACAAGTGTAAACTTAAATGAGCTAGGTGGCGATATATGCTACACTACGCGCGCTTTGATAGTCTCAAACCCCAATGATAAATGAGCAATGATAGATAGGATTATGTATGAAACGTTATGAATGTATCGTCTGTGGCTGGATCTATGATGAAGAGCTTGGCTGTCCTGAAGAAGGTATCGCTCCTGGTACGCGCTGGGAAGATGTCCCTGAAGACTGGACTTGCCCTGAGTGCGGTGTGGGTAAGCTTGATTTTGAGATGTTAGAGTTTTAGAGCTAGTACCTTGATAACTAGGTAACTAGGACCCTCTAAATAGGACACTTTATGACGAATACAAAATCTCTTGATGCTGATACTACTAGTAGCAATACTGCTGAAGGTAGTAGCAATGGTACTTTGAAACGTATGGACACTAAAAGACCCGCGCAATACCCTACCCCAGACTGGGAGAAATTCGGTGAGCATCACTGGGTACCTTCAGATCTGAGCAAAGATCTTTATCAAGCCATGATCGATATCGGTGATGGTATTGAGCTTTGCGTCGAAGCAGGTGGCAATCCTCATAACCCACCGCTGCTAATGATAATGGGTTTAGGCTCACAAATGATCTTTTGGCCCAATAGCTTTATAAAAAGGCTCATTGACGCAGGTTTTTTTGTCATTCGTTTTGATAATCGGGATATTGGGCTGTCCTCCAAGGTTCAAATTGAAGGGTTACCACGCGTCAATCAGCTGAAGATGATGTTTCGTCTGCAAACTGGCTTATCTAATAAAAGCGAGCAAGTCGCTTATAAGCTTACTGATATGGCCGAGGATACCGTGCGCTTGATTAAGGTGTTACATCTTGGTCGCACGCATCTCATTGGCGCTTCCATGGGTGGTATGATCGCGCAAATCGTCGCGGCTCGTTATCCAAGCTTAGTCAACCGTATGGCTTTGATGTTTACCACCAATAATCGCGCTTTTTTGCGACCACCAAAACCCAAACAGTTATATACCTTAATCAATCGTCCTGAGAGTCACTCTGAGCGCGATATTGTCCGTCATAGTGTTTGGTTTATTAAGACGGTTGGTACGCCTGGGCATATTGATATTCGCGCGGTACGTGAAGTGGCAGAGCTACGCTATCAGCGCAGCTTTCATCCGTTAGGTACGCTGCAGCAGCTCAACGCTATTTTGGCTTCCGGCTCCATTGCGCGCTTTAGTAAAAAGGTAAAAGCGCCGACTATCGTTATGCACGGTAGCGCCGATGGGCTATTGCCAGCATCGCAAGGCAAGGTAGTGGCAAAGACTATTCCTAATGCCAAATTTTATCTGATTGATGGTATGGGTCACGATATTCCAGCTTATTATCAGCCTTATATGGTCGATCTGATCCGTAATCATCTTTTAGGTTAAAGAAGTATTGTCAGCTGCTCGATTTTTAAATGAATACAGCGGCGCATAATCTTATTATGCGCCGCTGTATTCATTGATCTTGCTCACTTCTACTTTGGGGATTATTTATCAATCACAGCTTACATTGGTACCTTCTTTATCAATACACATCTTATTACCATTTTGGAGGCTGCCAATCCAAGCTTTGCCTTGTTTAAAGACAAAAGAGGGCGCTCCTAGATAGCTGCCGCTGCTCGCCACGCCTTCTTCATCGAAGCGAAAAGGAATCACCAACTCCCCGCCTAAATTAACAAAACCCCATTTACCATCGACGAGTACGCCTGCTAAGCCTTCTGAAAAGGGACGCACAGCATCGAAGGAATAGGTAATCATAGTAATATTACGCTCATCTACAAAGCCCCATTTGCCATCGCGCTGATCCGCTTGCAAAGTCGTAAATAGCGCTCGGTTGGCGCGGTTAGTAGTCGCAGTATCGTTGTTTGTGCTGTTAGTATTATTTTGCTGCCTATCACGATTACTATTGTCAGCACTGACAGGACTGGGGTCTGAGATAGCATTACCATTTTTATCGAGCCAGCTAGTGGCTTGACCTTTACGCACTCGCGCTTTGCCGCCTTTATAATTATCGATATCACTAATAGAGGCAGAAAACGGTACTATGATGTTGTTAGTAGTATCTATAACTCCATATTTACCGTCTTTTTTAACCACAATACGCCCATCCGTTGCCGCTCGCGCCCAGCCCGAAGACTCACCTAGCTTATCATAGATCAGCGGCACTACTTCGCGCCCTTCCATATTCAGATAACCGACCTTGTTACTGCGCTCGACAGGTATCAAGCCGCCAGCCAGCTTATCGGCGTCTACTTGCTGATAGCGCGATAGATCAACGACCCTCTTACCTTGCTTATTGATTAAGGCAACCGGTGCGCCAAAATCCTTAATCGCTAAGAAATAGCGACTGTTAGCGGTGCAAGAGACATTTTTGTAATAGCTTTTGGGCAGCTTACAGCTGGCAGCTTGCGCGCTTGGCATCACAAACATTAGGCTAGCCGACATTAGCAGTCCTGCAGACAACTGCTGCGCTATTAACGCAAATAGCTTTCTAGACGTAGATCTAAATAGTGACATAGACGATGTGTATACCGGTAAGTTATTAACAAAGTTTTGATAGCTATTTTCGGTAGCTCTTAGGCTGAAAAATAATTATAAGCTTGTTTATTATAAACTGCTAAGCCAACAAATAGCCAATATAGCGTTCGGGTAATCTTCTAGTGTAACTAAGTACGAGCTTAAAAATATTATAACGAGCTACTGCTAAACCAATCCTAGCTACAAAATTATCGTTATGCCATTTAGATTTTAGGCCAAAAGGTATACACTTGTGCTCTTTTTAGAGCTTACATTTTTATCTTTTGTTGTTATTAGTGCAATATCATAGTCGTTTGTAAATCAGTCAGACCCATAAACAGGTCAATAAGTCAGAGGGGAGCTTTATGTCCAATACCACCACGCGTACTGCTACCATTGGCTTAGTCATAGGTTGTATTATTTTTGGTTTAGGTAGCCTCATTGTTGCCCATGTCGATATTGGTGGCTGGGCGATGTCATTTTGGCGATTGGCGATCTCAGGGGTGGTTTTTGCGGTGTTAGCGAAGATAGCCGGTCAACGCTTGCCAAAATCGAGACGCGCCATTTTTTATGGTTTATTATCAGGCGCGTTTTTGGGCTTGGACTTAGCCCTTTGGCATGAAAGTATTTATGCAGTCGGCCCTGGTATCTCAACATTATTAAATAGCTTACAGATTTTCTTTTTGGCAGCGATTGGTTTTTTATACTTCAATGAGCGCCAGTCTATTTTGCAATTGATTAGTTTATGTTTAGCGATGCTAGGAGTCGCTATGATAGGCAGTCCGGAGTTTGCGCAAAACTCTGCCGCCACTTGGGGCTTTATCACTGGTATCATCTCAGGGGGCATGCTAGCGGCCTCGATGACGTTTATTCGTAAGACGCACGATACAGAACCGACCCCTATACTGGTTCTGATGCAACTGGTCAGTATTGGCGGGGTGCTAGCAATGATAGTCCCTATGCTGATACTAGATAAAGGTAATATTATGCCTAGTACTTTATCTGAGGTTGGCTGGATACTGGTCTATGGCGCGGTGATGCAGTGCTTAGCTTGGGGCTTGATTGCCTACTCTATTCCTAAGCTATCTCTAGCTCTGACCGGATTATTGCTGTTGACTGAGCCGGTTGCCGCTTTGCTCATTGATTATACTTGGCTCGATAAGCCCATTAATACTTTGCAATGGACCGGCGCTCTACTGACTATGTTAGCTATCTATTTAGGCTCGCTAAAACCCAAACCTCGAGCTCTGCGCCGATATCGGTTTTTTGCGCGGTTTTATAACAAAAAATATTAATTTAAAAAAGGGTGAGGCTGTTATCAGCCCCACCCTTTTACTCTTAAAGCTAAAATACCTTAAAGATAAAGATCAGTCCGTTTGACGATTAAATAAAGCATTGAGTACGATGGCGGCTAAAGTTGCAGTACCTATGCCGCCCAAATCAAAACCGCCTAAATGCAAACTAAAATTACCAGTACCCATAATGACCGTAACTGCAGCGATGATTAAATTGCTGTTTTTACTAAAATCCACTTTACTGTCTATCCAGATTTTTGCCCCAGCGATAGCAATGAGTCCGAATACGACGATAGATGCGCCGCCCAACAGCGCCACCGGAATAGTCTGAATAATCGCGCCAAATTTTGGTGACAATCCTAATAATACCGCGACGACACCGGCGACAACAAAGATAGTCGTGCTATAGACTTTAGTAACCGCCATAACCCCAATATTCTCAGCGTAAGTGGTCACTCCAGTACCGCCAAAGCCTGCTGAAAATGTCGTTGCTAAGCCATCAGCAAAAAACGCCCGGCCCATATAAGGGGTGACTCGCGCCTTAGTCATACCTTCTACCGCTTTAAAATGACCTAAGTTTTCGGCGACTAAAATAAAAGCGACAGGTGCAATCAAGACAATAGCACTAAGCTCAAAGCGCGGCGTATGAATACTAGGCAGACCAAACCATGAGGCAACTGAGACACTAGTAAAATCAATAGGTGTCCCGTAGCCCATCACGTTGGTAACGATGTAATAGATCACATAAGACAAAATAAGGCCAACGAGTAATAATAGGCGGCGCAGCATACCTCGTGTGAATACCGCCACACCACTAATGAGCAATACCGTAAGCGCCGCCATCCAAGCGTCAAACTGATTGGCCGAGACCCCTTGGATAGTAACGGGCGCTAAATTCAGCCCGATAATCATCACGATAGCACCGGTGACAATAGGGGGCATCAAGCTTTCAATCCAGCCCGTACCGGTCTTCATAACCAGCAAGCCTACTAGCGCATAAATGATACCGCAGGCCATAATACCGCCTAAAGCCACATCTAAACCGCTATTGAAACCGGTACCAGCATAAGCAGTGACTGCTATCACAGGGCCAATAAAAGCGAAGCTTGAGCCTAAATAGCTTGGCATCCGGCCGCCGGTAATCATAAAGAACATGATAGTACAGATACCTGACATCAAAATAGCTAGATTGGCGTCAAACCCCATTAATAGAGGGGCTAATACTGTTGCGCCAAACATCGCAAAAGTATGCTGGATACCTAGCAAGATGCTCTTTGATGGTGGCAAATACTCATTGATCCCTACTGGATTGCGATCCAAGTCACCTTGAAAAGGACGCCAAGTAGGAAACCATTTGCCATTATCGAAGTCTGGATTATGCGGTAGTGTCATAGTATTAGTCTCAATACCTGCAGCCTCTAAAGCATTGTGTTCCGATGAGATTTGAGACGACTGTTCTGAAGGGGGTATCATGCGCGTTTCCTATTTGACCCAACTGCATTATTATAGCTTCTATAAAAAGGAGCATGTGCTGTCATTATTTACCAGTAGTGAAGACTTGTGACTTTTGCCAAGTCGTACCCTATAACTTTGTAGCCGTCGGATAGCTTGCATTGATGGACATCATTAATAATAATTAGTTAACCATCACAAGCTTAAGCCTTGCTATTTTTCGTTAGTCACGTCGATTTATATATGTTCTACTAGATAAATAAGAATTTTGTCTAAATTTTTTTGGTACTTACATTCAATATCTTTTATTTTTATTACAGGATGTTACAGCACGGTTAGTGCTCAGCATAATAACGGAATTTTATAGCAAAAAAAAGAGCTGATTTGACGGTTTTCTATACCGAGCTATTCTTAAGTAGCCACTAACGAAACGGTTGGCTATTCGCTAAAAACCTTTAATTGACTACCCTATTCGTGTCTAAATGTTGATTATTCCTGATAATCAAAATATCTACTAAACGACCCTTTATTTAAGCGCTATCTACTGACGATTTAGCCTTTTTTTATTTCATCTGTTGAGTGTTTCATTATGATTAGTGTTTTTGACTTATTTAAAATCGGTATTGGTCCCTCAAGCTCACATACTGTAGGCCCAATGGTTGCGGCCAACCTGTTTTTATCCTCACTGCGTAAACAGACTGAGCTGAGTGCCATTAAAAGTGTTGAAATCGAGCTTTTTGGCTCTTTAGCCGCTACCGGCAAAGGGCATGCGACCGATACCGCTATCTTGCTCGGGTTACTCGGTCATGCTCCTAGCACCATCGACACTCGGCTTACCAGCCAGTATTTGCTACCTATATTTTCAGACAAAACTCTTAATATCGCAGGCGAGCATGAGATTGCATTCGATGTAGAACGCCATATTCATTGGTATAGCGATACGGTCCTACCTTATCATCCTAACGCGATGACTATTAGCGCGCACTTAGCCGATAATAGTCGCTATCAGCAAACCTACTATTCAGTAGGGGGCGGTTTTGTGATCAATGAAGAAGACGCCACCAACCCTGATGACGATCATGCGACGCCAACGATAGAAGAGATACCCTATCCGTTTAATAGCGCATCTGAGCTACTTGAGCGCTGCCAAAAGAACGGCTTAAGTATCAGCGAGTTGGTATTGGCTAATGAGTGTCATTATCGTGATAAAGAGGAGGTACTTGCTTATTTAGATTCTATATGGGATTCAATGCAAGACTGCGTAGCAAGAGGCTGCCAAAATAGCGGTA
Source organism: Psychrobacter sp. 1U2 (assembly GCF_051847575.1). NCBI lineage: Bacteria > Pseudomonadati > Pseudomonadota > Gammaproteobacteria > Moraxellales > Moraxellaceae > Psychrobacter > Psychrobacter sp. 1U2. The sequence continues at coordinate 40,399 of NZ_JBPYDC010000007.1, read as the reverse complement.
TTTTGCCTGGAGGTCTCGATGTCAAACGCCGTGCCCAAGCCCTATACTTACAGCTGTGCGCTGAAAAAGACCGGCCTATTGCCAAAACAGATAAATTGGCTGCGATGGATTGGATCGATTTGTACGCTTTAGCCGTTAACGAAGAGAACGCTAATGGCGGCAATGTGGTGACCGCTCCGACGAATGGCGCAGCAGGTATTATCCCAGCTGTCATGCATTACTACCGAGATTTTTTGTCTAACTACAGTTTGGATGGTGCGCGTAAGTTTTTACTTAATGCCACAGCTATCGGCAGTCTTATCAAACAAAACGCTTCTATCTCAGGTGCTGAAGTCGGCTGCCAAGGCGAGGTGGGCTCTGCTTGCGCAATGGCAGCATCAGCTTTGGCCGAGATATTAGGCGGCGATCCGGCAAAATGCCTCAATGCTGCGGAGATTGGTATTGAGCATAATTTAGGATTGACTTGCGACCCTATTGGTGGCCTCGTACAAGTGCCTTGTATTGAGCGCAACGCTATGGGAGCCGTGAAAGCGGTGAATGCCGCTCGTCTGGCCTGCCGCGGTGATGGTCAGCACTTTGTCTCTTTTGATAAAGTAGTTGAAACCATGAAGCAGACTGGCGCTGATATGCTCGAGAGCTACAAAGAGACGTCGCGCGCAGGCCTTGCCGTGATTGCAGACAACCGAATACCTACAGTCAGCCAGGGAGTCAGTGTCAAGTATAGTCAGTGCTAGAGCTCTGAATATATTGACAAAGTAGCTGCCATAAAAAAGCCTCTAATCATTTAGAGGCCTTTTTATATAATATGTCTCGTCCTAAAATAAGTTTACGAAAAAGGAGCTTATTCATGGACAAGTTAGCAGTAGCAAAGGTTAAACGCAGTCAAAAAGATTACACCTTAGGCTTTAAACTCGCCGTCGTTGACAGTATAGAAAAAGGCGACATGACCTATAAACAAGCACAAGCAACTTATGGCATACAAGGACGCAGTACCGTATTGGTATGGCTGCGTAAGCATGGTAAATTAGACTGGACCCATCCCCTTAAGAGCCAGACTATGTCACCCAAAGAAACCCCAGCCCAAACCATCAAACGCTTAGAGCGAGAACTGGCGGATGCTAAAGCGCATAACCTTATTTTAAGTAAGGTTGTCGACGTCTTTGAAAAAGACTATGGAGCACCTACTAGAAAAAAGTCTTCTACGGCATCCTCTGGCAACTCAAAGAAGACAAACAAATAAGTTTAGCTCAAGGATGTCGATTGCTTAATGTGAGCCCGCAAGCGGTGTATCAACATCGTACTCGGGTACAGAATAAAGCAAGCACCTTTGCTGTCATCAAAGACTGGGTACAAGCATATCGAATGCTCATGCCTCGTATAGGGGGTCGGAAGTTATATTGGCTGCTTAAACCGAAACTGATAGCTCATGGCATAAAGATTGGCCGTGATGGATTCTTTGATTACCTAAGAGCTCATAGACTATTGGTTCAACCCAAACGAAGCTATACAAAGACCACCTTTAGTAAGCACTGGATGAAAAAGTATCCAAACTTAACCAAAGAGACACCAGCACCTATCAAGCCTGAACAAACCTTGGTGGCTGATATTACTTATGTCACCTCTAAACAAGGAACGCACTACCTATCTTTAGTGACAGATGGGTATTCAAGACAGATTATGGGGTATCACCTAAGTGAGAGTGTGCCAGCAAGTGAAGTTGTAAAAGCGCTCAAGATGGCAGCTCACAGACGTTCTTATACTCATAAAGCCATTCATCACTCTGATAGAGGTCTACAATATTGTGCATCAGAATATCAAGAGGTGCTTAGAGCACATAACATCACACCGTCTATGACCGATGGTTATGATTGTTATCAAAATGCATTGGCTGAGCGGGTGAATGGTATTTTAAAGAATGAGTTCTTGTTGTATGAGTGCAATACGATGAGTGAGCTTAAACAGCTGATTGATGAATCTGTTTATGTCTATAATCATATTAGACCGCATTTAAGTTTGAATATGAGAACACCGACTGAGGTACATGACAGTTATTCATGTCCTGTTTAATGTAAAAAAGCCAGATACATAGGGTATCTGGCTTAGCAAAAAACTATCAATGTATTTTAGGACGGGACAATATAAAATGTTCAAAAATTAGGTCAGGTCATCTATCTAAGCTTACTCAGCTGTTTTTGAGATAACTTCATTAAGATACCATACTGGCTTAACAACACCAGCAGTCTCGTCAGCGACCGCTTCTTGGCGTACGTCTAACATATAGCGGTATCCTGGCTCATAAGTGAAACCTTGAATATCGCCATTAAACGAAGTAAAGTTTTTCTGATGCGCTTGACGGAACTGTAAGCACTCAGATTTGATAACCTCACCTGTGTTTGCAGTGACATCACAAACAGCTTTGGTAGGTGCGATCTCAAGCTTAAGGTTAGGAATGTTAACCACTTTAACATTTTGCGCTTGGCCTTCAACAACCATAGTACGCTCATCGTTAAGATCCATAGTAGAACAACCAGCTAAAGCGAAAGTAGTTGCTAGTGCTGCTATTGCTAATTTTTTCATGAATAAATCCTCAATTGGTATAAATTATTGGTAGTCATTAAATTAACGGCTACGGGTAATGGTTATTCAAATATAAACAATTGGTTTAAGGATAATTAAACTCAAGTGCTAAGTTTGTGTTGCTTATTATATGATCTAAGCAATATATTACCTCTGCTACGCTAATTTGATGACTTATATTGATTATAGTTTTTTCAAATCAAAATAATTATAGAGCGCGCACACATCTTAGCACTATGACTCCTTTGTAACTTAACGTCAAAGTTTGCAACTTTTGTCAACAGACTACAAAATAAGTTAACTTCGGTAATCGGCATTTATCTTGACATAATCATAGGATAAATCACACGTATAAACAGTATCACTTGCTGTACCGCGTGCTAAATCGATATGGATAGTAATCTCTGAACGACTCATCACTTGATTACCATCGGCTTCTTTGTACTCAGGTGCTACGCCGCCGTTTTGGCAAATCATGACTTCATCTAAGTACACATCGACCTGTTCAGTGTCTAAGTCTGGGACGCCGGCGTAGCCAACAGCCGCTAAGATACGACCCCAATTGGCATCACTGGCAAAAAACGCCGTCTTCACCAGTGGGGAGTGCGCCACCGCATAAGCGACATCGCAGCACTCTTCAGTCGTCTTACCGCCAGTCACTTTAACCGTCATAAACTTAGTCGCCCCTTCCCCATCACGGACAATCAGCTGTGCTAAGCGTACAAACACCTCAGTTAAGGCGCCAAATAGCGGCTGGTAATGAGGATGCTCAGGGCTATCAATGACATCGGGGCTAGCTTTTCCTGTCGCTATGAGCACGCAGCAATCATTGGTAGAAGTATCGCCATCTACGGTAATACGATTAAAAGACTGCTCATTAATGGTGCTTAGCATCTCTTGTAACAGATCAGCACTAATATTGGCGTCGGTAGCTACGTAGCCAAGCATTGTCGCCATGTTTGGCCGGATCATGCCTGAGCCTTTAGAGATACCAGTGATGTGATAAGTGCTTTTTTTATCATCCTCAGCTATCTCAACTTTTTGACTGGCCAGCTTCGGCAAAGTGTCAGTCGTGCGAATACCGTTTGCAGCGGCTAGCCAGCTAGTAGGCGCTAATTGTTCTAAGCCCTTATCTAAACCCTCAATGACTGCATCGCTATTTAACGGCTCGCCGATGACGCCAGTAGAAAAAGGCAATACGCTAGCGCTCTCTACCCCCACCTTAGTGGCTAAAGCGGCACAGATATCGCTAGCGCGGCGCTTACCATCGCTACCCGTTCCGGCATTGGCATTACCAGTGTTGATGACTAAATAACGCGGGCTGGCCTTTGCAAAATGCTCACGCAACACTCTGACGGGAGCGGCGCAAAAAGCGTTCTTGGTAGTGACAACCGCGACGCTCGCGCCTTTAGCAATCTCAATAAGGACCAGATCATCACGATCCTTATAACGCACACCAGCGGCCGTCGCACTGAGGGTGATGCCATCGATGGGATATATTGTGTCAGGTACTGCCGTATCTCCAACAGCCATAATGCTTCCTTTATGATGATTAATTAGGGTTAAAACACTTACGAGAGCTGGTAAAAAACACAGCCCCTACTTGCTTAAATCAAAAGCCGACCAGATTGGGGCATGATCTGAGGGTTTCTCCATTGCTCGCAGCTCATAGCTGACACCCGCATCTGTGCACTGATTGACTAAATCAGGGGTACATAAAATATGATCAATGCGCATGCCGCGTTTAGGATCATCATTGAAGCCGCGACTACGATAATCAAACCAGCTATAAAAGTCCTCACTATCAGGATAATGGAAGCGATACGTGTCGATCAGATCGCGAGACATAAGCGCGGCGTACCACTCGCGCTCCTCTGGTAAGAAAGAGGTTTTTCTATTTTTTAACCAGCGCTTAGCATTTGCTTCACCGATACCGACATCGATATCTTCCGGCGCGATATTCATATCACCCATGATAATCAACGTGCGGCCTTCGGCGATTAACACATCAATATAAGCTATCAAATCAGCGTAATAAGCTCTTTTCATCGGATACTTAATTGGGTGGTCTTGGCTCTCTCCTTGCGGAAAATAGCCATTTAGCACATCAATCTCGCGACCTGCAAAGACATAGCGCGCATGAATAAAGCGTTTTTGTGCATCATCATCTTCGTGCGGGAAGCCTTTTTGCACAAAAATAGGCGCAATCTTTGATAATAGTGCCACGCCGTAATGCGCTTTTTGGCCAAAATACTCGACATGATATCCTAGAGATTCGACGTTTTTTAACGGGAATTGCTCATCATGAACCTTAGTCTCCTGTAACCCCATAACATCAGGGTCGATGACGTCTCGTACCGCCTCGAGCTGATGCTGACGCGCGCGAATACCATTGATGTTGAAACTGACAAAACGGACCATACGTTACCCTTATAATTAATTTTAAGCTCAAAAACCTGTCTTTTATTGTGCATGTCCTAGTTATAGTCACTAACTATTAAATAATTAGTTTTTGCTAAGTTTAGCAGCTGGTCTTGTGTTTAGCGCTCGATCGAGCGCTAATCATAACAGAGTTATCGTGCGCTATCTGTTGCTTGCTGCCAATCCTTACGCTAAAGTATCACTATTAAAACGAGTCAATCATTACTATAAGTAAGATAATATAGAATCTTTATAAGCTTCTAGTAATAGGCTCCCTTACTATTTGTGATTGAGTGCATTTATGACGATACAATCTAGCAGCGCCCCGACGATAAAAGCAGAACCGCTATTTTCTACTAACTACTCTATTTATATCAACCATACAGATGCCGGCGGTATTGTCTACCACGCCAATCATTTGGTGTTTTTTGAAAACTGTCGCCGTGATTGGTTTACTAAACTTAATATTAATGGCTACTTTTTGCAGACTGATGAAGGCCACATTCAGCACTTTGTCGTGAGCCAAGCGCAGTTACAATACCACAAGGCCATCTTGTTAGACGAAACCATAGAAGTACGTATCGATAAAGTCGAGCTAAAACCGGCTAGCATCATTTTTTATCAAAGCATCCATCGCCAACAGTCCTTCCCTACTCAGCACTCAAAAGAAAATGGCTTAAACAATCTTCAAGCCAGCTCAGACACTTTGTTAAGCAGTACAAAAATAGTCATTGCTTGTGTCCAAAATCAGCTAAATCCTACTGCATCCAAAAGCTCAGAGCCAGCGGCTACCCTAACAGACAGTCCTTTATCCGGTCAATCGGCAGCTCAAACGAATCAGATGACTCCTATAAAGCCCGTTCGTGTTCCCAAAAGCTTACGTGACACTATCGAACAAGCTATTAACCAACACAATCAGCCTTCATAAAGCTTATCAATAACGGCTTAAAGTGATAGCAATCACTCATTAAATCCTAAACCTTCGTCCATTAATAACACTTTTGTACCAAAGCGCTATTTTTATGGTAATTGTTGCTATACTTTTGAGGCTTTTTTGCCTATTATTTAAAGTTACTAGAAAACGGATGAGTGGTAACATTCGTGACACAAAACGTATCTAAAACGGTTAATTATGCGAACGAACGGTAAAGTCACCTAAATATCGCTCTACTATCGTAATCCATTGCTATGCTTGTTAACTGTCTAACCCCTCATGGAATGACCCAATTAAGACTCCCTAAACTTCAAGGACGCAGAAAATGACAATGAATAAACCTTGGCATGCTCGTTATCCAGCTGGTGTACCTAAGACGATTTATCCAGATAATTATGCCAATATAATAGAGCTTTATGAAGAAAGCTTTAGCCGTTATCGCCAGCATCCTATAAGTATTTGTATGGGTGTCACTCATACTTATGGTGATATAGATGATGCATCCTTGGCTATCGCTGCTTGGTTACAAGCACAAGGCTTGCCTAGAGGCAGCGTAGTGGCATTGATGATGCCAAACGTACCACAGTATCTGCCAACGATGATAGGTATCTTGCGTGCCGGTTATATCTGTACGCCGGTCAACCCTCTATACACCGGTCGCGAGTTGCGCCATCAGCTCAATGATTCAGGTGCAAAAGCTATATTTTTGGTCGACAACTTCGCACAAGCGCTAGAACAAGTCGTCGATGAGACGGCTATCAAGCATATTGTGCTCTCCAAAATGGGCGATATGATGGGTCTTAAGGGTATTTTAGTCAATACTATCATCCGTCAAGTCAAACGTTTAGTACCTAAGTATAAGCTCAACGATCCCAAACATGCCCTCACTAAATTCCCAGATGTACTAAAAAGAGGCAAAAACATGCCTTTTCAAAAGCCAAAAATGTCTTTGGATCAAAAAGCATTTTTGCAGTACACCGGTGGTACTACAGGCCTATCAAAAGGCGCTATTTTATCGCAGCGTAACGTCGTAGCTGCTGCTCTGCAGTCTGAGGCTTGGACACGCCCTATCACAGGCGAGATTAATGATGTTTATATCAATATGGTTATGGCTTTGCCGCTATATCATATTTTTGCCTTTATGCTTAGTTTGCTAGCGGTACGGTCAGGGTATACTTTTATTCTCGTTCCTAATCCGCGTGATATTCCTGGGTTTGTCAAAACCTTGTCAAAACAGCCGTTCCATATCTTTCCTGCGGTTAATACCTTGTTTAAAGGTCTACTGGATAATCCAAACTTCAAAAACTTAGATTTTAGCTCATTGAAGATATCTCAAGCCGGCGGTATGGCGGCTACTGAACAAACTGCAACGCGCTGGCTTGAAGTGACAGGTTGCCCGATGATTGAGGGTTGGGGTATGACTGAAGGCGTTGCTGCCGGTACGGCTAACGTCATTACAGACCGTAAGTTTAACGGCACTATTGGGGTGCCCGTTCCGAGCGTTGATATTATCGTTATCGATGAAGAAGGCAACCGAGTCGGTTTCAATGAGGCAGGTGAGATGTGTATCAAAGGCCCAAATGTTACTTCAGGTTATCTTAATAGGGATAACACTGATGACTTTACCGAAGAAGGCTACTTCCGTACCGGTGATATTGTCAGTATGGATGAAAAGGGCTACATCAGGTTGCTCGATCGCAAAAAAGATATGGTTTTAGTCTCCGGCTTCAACGTTTTCCCTAACGAGCTTGAATCGGTTATGCTAGATTATGAAGGGATTATCGATTGCGCGGTCATTGGGGTACCCGATGAGCATCAAGGGGAGTCTATTAAGATATATATTATCCGTAAAGATAGTACTATCACTAAAGAGATGATTAAAGACTTTGCCCTTGATAATTTGACAGGTTATAAATGTCCACGCTATATCGAGTTCGTCGATGAATTGCCAAAATCCAACGTCGGTAAAGTGCTCAGACAAAAACTGCGCGAAAAACACTTAGAAGATCATCCTGTCCTTTAAAACACTTTCTAAAGTAGTAATAAGCGAATCATCATATATAGAGGCCCTTTACTTAGATAAAGGGCTTTTTTTATAATTAACTGCTTGTATAATACTACCTTGATGCAAGCGCTGTAACAAGATAAGGAGGAAATATAACCGCTTATCTATTATTAACGTCCACTTGTCATACATCACATAATAAAATATTTATCAACTTTATATTCATACTCTGAAGTCTTTGTATGTTGTTATCGCAAAAAGCTAAGTTTGTGGTAGTGTGTTTCCAAATTATTTCACTATGTTACTGTTTAGCAAAATATTAAGGTTATTGTGCTCTAAAATTCTAGACAACAATAATTTTGAATAGTAGTTAATTCAGTATAATTTTATAGCGACAATACTTTAAGCAGTAACAGTGCTGTATCGATAGCGCTGAAAAGTCGTTCATTTAGGCTCATATTTACAGAAGAACTATAATGAACGGTTTGTACAAAGGCCACCATATGTTAGCAGTCAGTTAATAGATAGGATAGCACTCGGCATGACTTAGCTTTGGCAATAATCATCAGCGTTGCCATAGCTATTTATCATGTTGACAGGGATGTGACTACTTGCCTATAGAACCTTAACTTATCTCAAATTTAAGGATGCTAGATATGACAGTGAATAAACCTTGGCTCGACCAATACCCGACTAATGTACCTAAGACAGTTAATCCTGATAAATACGGCAATATAGTCGATCTATATGAAGAGTGTTTTGATCGTTTTCGTATGCATCCTATGAGTGTCTGTATGGGCGTCACTCATACTTATGATGATATCGATAAAACCTCATTAGCTATCGCCGCATGGCTACAAGCGCAAGGCATACCTAAGGGAAGTATTATAGCGATTATGATGCCGAACGTACCGCAATACCTACCCACGATGATAGGTATCCTGCGCGCCGGTTATATCTGCACGCCTATCAACCCGCTCTATACCGGTCGTGAGCTGCGTCATCAATTAAATGACTCAGGGGCCAAGATCATCTTTGTCGTTGATAACTTCGCCCAAGCGCTTGAGCAAGTGGTAGATGAGACCGCTATCAAGCGTATTGTGCTCTCGAAAATGGGCGACATGATGGGACTAAAAGGAATGTTGGTCAATACCATCATCCGCCAAGTCAAACGCCTAGTGCCTAAATATAAGCTCAATGATCCTAAGCATGAAGTAACTAAGTTTCCTGACGTCATCAAGAGAGGCAAAGAGCTGCCTTTTAATAAACCAAGCATGAGCTTAGAGCAAAAAGCTATCTTGCAGTACACTGGCGGTACTACTGGTTTATCCAAAGGCGCTGTGCTATCCCAGCGTAACGTAGTAGCAGCCGCGCTTCAGTCAGAGGCCTGGTATCTGCCAGTAACCTCTGAAATCAATGAGGTCTATATCAATATGGTCATGGCGCTACCTTTGTATCATATCTTTGCTTTTATGCTGAGCTTATTAGGGATGCGTTCAGGCTACACCTTTATACTAGTGCCTAATCCTCGCGATATGCCCGGATTTGTGAAGACCTTATCGAAGCAGCCATTCCATATCTTCCCAGCGGTCAACACTTTGTTTAAAGGCTTATTAGACCAGCCAAACTTCAAAAATTTAGACTTTAGCTCACTACGTATCACCCAAGCTGGCGGTATGGCAGCGACAGAACAGACAGCAGCGCGCTGGCTTGAAGTCACAGGCTGTCCGATGGTTGAAGGTTGGGGTATGACCGAAGGCGTGGCCGCTGGTACCGCTAACGTCATTACCAATCGCGAGTTCAACGGTACTATCGGTATCCCTGTTCCGAGCGTCGATGTCATCGTTATAGATGAAAATGGTCAGCGTCTAGGCGTCCATCAAGCAGGCGAGATGTGCTTTAAAGGCCCCAATGTCACTGCAGGCTATCTGAGCACCGATAGCAGTGGCGACTTCACTGAGGATGGCTACTTCCGTACTGGTGATATTGTTAGTATGGATGAAAAGGGTTACTTCACCCTACTCGATCGTAAAAAAGATATGATCTTAGTCTCAGGATTCAATGTGTTCCCAAATGAGATTGAGTCTGTGATGCTTGACTGTGAAGGTATTATCGATTGTGCTGTCATCGGTATCCCTGATGAGCGTCAAGGCGAAGCGGTCAAAATCTACGTGGTTCCTGCAAACAATAATGTCAACAAAAGCGACGTTAAAGAATTTGCTTTGGATAATCTGACTGGCTATAAGTGCCCGCGTTATATTGAGTTTGTACCTGAACTACCCAAATCCAACGTCGGTAAAGTGCTACGTCAAAAACTTCGCGAACAGCACTTATTGGATAATCTGGCTCTATAAACAACCTGACATTTATTCGTACTCTCAAAAGCCCTTTATTAATATAAAGGGCTTCTTACTTTGTAAAATCCGAAAAATAGTATAGAATTTTATCATCATGTTCACTTCTCATAAGATATAAGGATTTATCTTCTAAGAGCGTTAACGTAAGATAAATATCTCCTTTCAATCGAGCAATACCTTTCACCCCATTTATCACTCACTAAGGATAGTAATAATGATGAATCAACCTTGGCTCGCTCAATATCCAGCCGGTGTTCCCAAGACCATTGACCCCGACCAATACTCAAGCTTAATAGAGCTCTATGAAGAGAGTTTCGATAACTTTGCCAGCCAGCCCTTTAGCATTTGTATGGGTGTCAAACACAGCTATGATGATATCAATCAAGCCTCAAAAGCGATCGCTGCTTGGCTACAATCGCAAGGCCTAGCGCCAGGTAGCGTGGTGGCTTTGATGATGCCAAACGTGCCGCAATATCTACCGACTATGCTTGGTATCTTGCGAGCAGGGTATGTTTGTACGCCGGTCAACCCACTCTATACTGGCCGTGAGCTGCGTCATCAGCTCAATGACTCTAGTGCTAAGGCGATATTTTTGGTGGACAATTTTGCAAAAGCGCTCGAAGAAGTCGTTGATGATACCGAAGTTGAAACGATTGTGATTTCCAAAGTAGGCGATATGATGGGTCTAAAAGGTATCGTCGTCAATACACTGCTGCAACATGTCAAAAAACTGATTCCTGACTATAACCTTAATAGTACTAAGCATAAAGTAACTTTCTTGCCTGATGTGCTCAAAAAAGGCAAAAAACTAACTTTGAAGAAGGTTGATGCCACTCTAGATCAAACGGCGTTCCTTCAATATACTGGCGGGACCACTGGGCTGTCTAAAGGCGCTATCTTGACGCAGCGCAATATTGTCGCCGCAGCCCTACAATCTGAAGCTTGGTCGGAACCTATCGTCTCAAAGATTGGTGACGAACAAATTAATATGGTCTTGGCCCTACCGCTCTATCATATTTTTGCTTTTATGCTAAGCTTGGTAGGCGTACGCTCTGGTAACGCCTTTATTCTGATTCCCAATCCGCGCGATATTCCAGGCTTTATCAAAACGCTCTCAAAGCAGCCTTTTCATGTGCTGCCGGCTGTTAACACCTTATTTAAAGGTCTGCTTGATCACCCTGATTTTAGCAAGCTTGATTTTAGCTCGCTCCACATGTCGCAAGCTGGCGGTATGGCTGCCACTGAACAAACAGCTTCACGCTGGTTGAGCGTGACAGAATGTCCGATGATCGAAGGTTGGGGAATGACTGAATGCGTGGCGGTTGGTAGCTGCAATGTACTGACTAATACTGAGTTTACTGGCTCTATTGGTATTCCTTTACCTAGCATCGATATGATCGTTATTAATGAGGATGGCACGCAAGCCGCGGTGAATGAAGCAGGTGAGATCTGTATGAAAGGCCCTAATGTGACGCCCGGCTACCTGAATAAAGATAACAGTAATGAGTTCACCAAAGACGGTTACTTTCGCACCGGTGACATCGGCAAGATGGATGAGCAAGGCTACTTCACCCTACTCGATCGCAAAAAAGATATGATACTCGTCTCAGGGTTTAATGTCTTTCCTAATGAGATCGAATCCGTCATGCTCGATTGTGAAGGTATTTCAGACTGCGCTGTCATTGGCGTTGCTGATGAAAGCCAAGGTGAATCGGTAAAAATATACATCATACCTGACAATGATAAAGTCACCGAAACCATGGTTAAAGACTTCGCTCACAAGAACCTCACTCGCTACAAATGCCCTAGTCAGATTGAGTTCGTTGATGATCTACCGAAAAGTAATGTCGGTAAAGTTTTGCGCCAAAAGCTGCGAGAAAAACACCTAGCCGATTATGCATAATCGAGAATCAGTACTATTGATAGTCAGTCATCAAAAAGCCCTCTTAGCTTAGAGGGCTTGCTTATTATAAAACTACTTAGATAATTAAAAAATAGCTATTAGCTGATCTTGCTAACAAACTGCAAAGGCAGATGCTTCATCGCTTGACCAACGATTGACCAAGGTAAGCTTGGTACGCAAGCTTCCTCGACGCCAGACTCTATGGCCGCTACGATAGCTTTCGTTCCCGTATCAGCATCCACCTCAAACGGTAATGGCTTAGCGTCCTTATTAATCTCAGTGCGAATATAACCTGGGAAAATAGTAGTGACGTTAATCGGTAATTTAGTGAGCATCATATCCGCACGAATCCCTTCGGCAAGATGCGCAATACCGGCTTTTGCTGCGCCATAGGTCGTCATATGTCCTGGCAGGCCGCGCATCGCTGACATGCTCGAGATTACTACTAAATGGCCTGCGTTTTGCTTTCGAAATATTTTCATGGCCGCCTCACACTGCGCAAGTGCTGAGATGAAGTTGATCTCAGCGGTACGCCGGTTGATCTCAAACCGCCCTTTACCGATACGGCGACTGTCTCCGACGCCAGCATTGACGACAATACGATCTAAATGACCAAAATCTGCGGCAAACTCATCAAATACTTTGAATATTGATTCATAGTCGCTGACATCTAAAATCTTGTATTCCACCCGAATATTAGGGTAGCTGTCCATAAGTTCGGCTTTGAGCTGCTCTAAACGCTCACCGCGCCGCGCACAAATCGCTAGACTATAGCCAAGTTTGGCAAACAGCCGCGCCATGACTTCACCAAGACCTGAACTTGCGCCAGTGACAAGCACGGTTTTGCCTTGTCCTACTTGAGATTTGGTAAGACCGTTTAGATAGCGCGCGGGTTGTATCGCACTAAGCGCTTGCGCTCTACCTTGTTCGGTCGCTTTTGTCACTAAGCTCATTATTTTATTTTGCATAGCATTCTCTTCTCATCAATACCGTACGTGTACGTTTACACCACTTTAGGGCTTCAAATAATAAGATATAAAGATATCATAATATAGCAGTCATATTTTAGATACTATATTTAAGTGCTAGATGTTAGCTATTAGGTTTTGAGGTATCCTTGTCGCTATTAATCACCCTTTCCTATACTCTAAATCCTAGCGCCAAGTGACGAAACGTTCGCCCTCAGAAAACAAATGGCTGTATTCATTTAATGATAATAACCGTGCCGTTTGTCTTCGTAAAGTAATAGCAGTCACCCCGGTATTGATCAGTCTCTTATTAAGCTGATAGGCCATCTGACTATCTTGCTTAAATAACTGCGCAGTAATCGCGGCTATTACCCCGCCTGAGGTAAACACTAGCACCGTCGTATCTGAGCTGCTACCAGAACCCTTATTTATAGCATTTAATGAGGTCGCTTTGTCGCGTATCTGAGCGAATGCTTGCTGTGTACGCTCATTAAACTGTGTCCAGCTTTCAATATAGTCGCTATCATAATCGCCGCCATGCCAGCGCTGCATCGCTTGATCAAACAGCTCAGCCAAACGTAGCTTAGGCACGTCAGCTTTTGCGATCTCCATAGCTATAGCCGCTTGGCTAGCAAAGGCCGGGTGAGACTTGGTCAACACATCTTGATGATTAAACTCGTTGAACTCAGCAATCAAGCTATCATCAGAAAAGGCAGCGGGCGCATTAATAAGCGTATCAGAGGGATTATGCTCAGCCAAAGCCGCTTGATAACTGTCTATAAAGTGGCGGGCAGAGTCCTGCTGACGCACTAAATGACCACTGAAGACTGCATCGATACGGCGCTGAGTATGAGCATAATAGGAGCCAAGCATTTGCGCTTGCTTGACCCCTAAGTCTGATAATTCATCGTAGTTTTTTTTGCCAAAAGAAGCTTGGCCATGACGAGCCAAAAGTATGGTAATCATAGTAATATTGCCTAATTGTTATCTTATTTTGCGTATGTCATTCATCAAAGACTGTATTAGTGAAAGACGTTTTGTCATCATCACTCATCAACTGATTTTGAAGTCGATTCAAAATAACCTTTAGGTAAGATGCCTTTGACAAGCTTTTGTACAGGCTCTGGCAATTGCTCTATCGCGGCTTTATCTACGCCTCTTTCTTCTAAGCGCGGCTGCACATGCGTCAAAAATAGCGCCTCGCCTTCATACTGAGCGATAAGCTTTAGACATTTAGCATTTAATACATGCACGATGAGCCAAAAGTTCTTAAAAGCTGGGTTTTTGGTTTGTTTATTATAGTAGCGATAATAGATTTGCTGAATGATACCGGCTAAGCGAAATAGTCCAAACACTTCATAAAAAGTCCAGTTATCAATCTCAAGACCGGTTTTCTCTAAGTAGTATTCAACGACTTCATTACGAGTCATCATCCCTTTTAGATGGGTCGGCTGACGACGCGACTGCTGCATGATGATGTTGTCATCTTCCTCGATCCAATAAGCCAAAGCGCTACCTAAGTCCATCAAAGGATCACCAAGAGTCGCCATTTCCCAATCCAGCACGCCGATGACCTCGGTTGGATTATCAGCAGCCAAAATCACATTGTCAAAACGCCAATCATTATGAATAATACAGGTCTTGCTATCTTCTGGCGTGTGCTTGTTCAGCCATTGACGCACGATACCAAAGCTTGGTACGTTTGGTGTTTTTGCTTTCACATAGCGCTTATCCCAGCCCGTTACTTGGCGCTCGCAGTAGCCATCGCCGCGGCCTAAATTAACCAGATCAGCATGCTCGGTATAGTCCACTTGATGCAGCTCGATCAAAGCATCTATCACATTAGTACAGAGCTCACGCGTCTGCTTTGGATCAAAATCTATCTCTTTAGGCAAATTGGCACGAGGAATGATACCTTCCATGCGCTCCATGACATAAAAATCCGCTCCGATAATATCTTCATCAGTACACAGCGCAATCATCTTTGGAACATATGGATAAGCTTCTTCTAGCGCTTTTTGTACCGTATATTCGCGTACCATATCGTGAGCAGATTTGGCCTTGGTACCTTTAGGCGGGCGGCGTAAAATTAAATCTTGATTGTCGTACTCTAAGCGATAAGTCCAGTTAGATGCGCCCCCTGAAAATTGGGTAACGGTAGGCTTGCCTTGAATATCAACGCCTTGATCTCGTAGCCAGTTGCTAACAGCGGGTGCATCAAGCTCTTCACCTTCTCGCACTGCACCGCCTTTGTCTAATGCCGCATTCAGCTCTGGCTGCTCGTGGCTGTTCTTAGCATTGTCTTCAGTATTCTGCGTATCAGTTACCATACAACGTTCCTTATTGTTTATGTGCTGCTATTATTAAATATTCAACAGACCTTAGTTAAAAATTCACTACCAAAAGCTTGATAGTGAATGTTAAGGGATAATATTCGCTGAAGTAAGGGTCATTAGGGTCAATGCTATGGTCTAAATGACCCATTAGCGTTTAGACCCTATTATTTAGAAGGCTTCTTATTTAGACGATTTCGAAGGACGGCGAAAGCCTTGACGCTTTAGTTCTAATTTTGCAATCATCGTTTTATGAACTTCATCCGGACCATCTGCTAAGCGTAATACTCGAGCTTGAGCGTAAAATCCTGGCAACATAGTATCTTGGCAAACACCCATACCGCCATGGATCTGAATGGCCATATCGGCGACTTCTTGTAGTACGGTAGGCGCCACGACTTTGATCGCTGAGATTTCAGTCAATGCCGCTTTGGTGCCTTGGCTGTCCATTTTTTGCGCGGCATATAACGTCAGTAGACGCGCTTGATCGATCTTAATACGCGATTCAGCTACCCGCTCTAGATTACCACCTAATTGTAAGATCGGTTTGCCAAAAGCGTTACGGCTCATACCGCGCTGTACAGCAAGCTCTAATGACTTCTCGGCTGCACCAATACAGCGCATACAGTGGTGAATACGACCCGGCCCTAAGCGGCCTTGCGCAATCTCAAAGCCCATACCCGGTCCACCGATAAAATTAGCAACCGGTACGCGCACATCATTGAAGCTGACTTCACCATGACCATGCGGCGCATCATAATCGCCGAATACTTTGAGCATGCGCTCGATTTTGACTCCTTTTGCGTTAGCAGGAACCAAAACCATAGAATGCTGCTGATGACGATCTTTACTCTCATCAGGGGTATAAGCCATGACAATCAAGATATCAACGGCTGGATCACCGAGACCTGATGACCACCATTTACTACCATTAATAACAATCTCGTCGCCATCGACGACAGCGGTCGCTTCCATATTAGTCGCATCACTAGAGGCGACATCAGGCTCAGTCATACAAAACACCGAGCGCGTCTTACCCTCAAGCAAAGGCGTCAGCCATTTATCTTGCTGCGACTCAGAACCGTAGCGCCATAATAGCTCCATATTGCCACTATCAGGAGCATTACAGTTAAAGATATGCGGAGCCAATAAACTACGTCCTGTGAGCTCTGCAATTGGGGCATAATCCGTCACCGATAAGCCTGCACCAAGCTCGTCATCCGGAAGAAATAAGTTCCAAAGACCAGCCTCGCGTGCTTGTTTACGTAAGTCATCGTACGCAGCTGGCCACTGCCAACTCTGCCAGTTACCATCTGGGTTCATCTTGTGGCATTCTTGCCAAAACTCATCTTCGATCGGCTCAATCTGAGTGGCTATAAAATCTTTGACCTTGGCATGCATGTCTTGACCGTGTTCGGTAGCGGTAAACATCAATGTATCATTGGACATAACTGATTTCCTTTTCGTGGTTAACTTGTATGAGTAGTTAGCTATTAGCTTCTGAAGGCCAATATATTGACGGTGTACGTACGTGTACTGTTTGTTACTTCCTCTATTTATAACATAGCTCCGAATTTTAAACAGCAAAAAAGGCGCGACTGTTTAGGACACGCCTTTTACAAAATATCAACAGTGAAATAGGATATACCTAATTTTTATAAGGATTTCTCAAACTCTGCATTAGCTCCTATGAGAAGGCTCATAAAAAAAGTATAAACTGTTCAAATGAGCTAAAAACTACTTCAACATATTTAGACGGCTATTGAGATCCAACCGTGCTAGCGCGTCAGGTAGTTTGTCTACTGCTAGCGCAATAGTCGCTTCAGCCGCTTGTGATAAGCCAAGCTTTTCAGCAAGCGTAGGCTTTTGACGCGAGTGTAGCGCATAAACTTCGTTATCTTTCATCAGCTCTAACACATAACTATCTGAGGTTTGCAGCTTATCAACGAGCTTAAGCTTCAGCGCATCTTCGCCATACCAGTGCTCACCATTAGCGACTTTTGTTAGGTCAAGCTGAGAGCGATAGGTATTGACGAAGTGTTTAAACAGATTATGAGTTTGTTCAAGCTCTTGCTGATACTTAGCACGATCTTCTTCGTCGTTTTCACCGAATACGGTCACGGTACGTTTGTAGTCGCCGGCGGTAAACATCTCAAAATCGATATCATTTTTTTTCAGTAGTTTATGAAAGTTTGGTAGCTGTGAGACCACACCGATAGAACCGATCACCGCAAAAGGCGCTGCAATAATCTTATCAGCGACACAAGCCATCATATAACCGCCACTGGCGGCGATTTTATCGACGCAGATGGTGAGCTTAAGGCCAGCATCTTTGAGACGCACTAGTTGCGCTGCAGCTAATCCATAACTGTGCACCATGCCGCCACCAGACTCTAGGCGAATAATAACCTCATCGCCTTCATTGGCGGTACTGATAAGGGTGCTAATCTCTTCACGCAAATGCTTGACCGCAGAGGCTTTAATGTCACCATCAAAATCTAGTACAAATACTTGCTGACTCTTATTTTTACTTTTATTCTTGCTTTTAGATTTAGCTTTTAGCGCTTGCTTGGCCTTTTTTGCCATGCTCTTTTTGAGCTGCTTGAGCGCAGCTTTGCCTTGAGTCGCTTCCATCAAGTCTTCTTGGCGCTGCTGCTGAGTCTTATTCAAGTGCATGACTTTGAGCTCGACAGGGTTTTTTGGCGGGTGAAATAGCATATCAAGTCTTCCTTTGGGTTAATTGCAGAGGTTTTAGATGAAGCATTCTAGTTGTGATAGCGGTAGTATTTTAAGATGAAGCTGATATGCGCTCGCTGCGCTCTATTTTCAAGCATTAACACTATATAATAGTTACAAAAGCCTGATCGCTTTAAATGATTGGTATCAGATAAGTATTCTATTCTTTGATCTGTGCTATTGAGATATCCTATTCTCATTAGCAAGCACAGTTGTATAACACCCGTACTTTAGGCATAATATGCGTTTAAAATAAATTTAATACAGCCTACGCGCAGACTATCCGTCTTTATAGCGCTGAATGGCTGTTTTTTGCAATTGACTATCTTAATATCAAATATCGTTTGAGAGCCTAACTGGTATTTTTAAACGGCTATTCTTTGAATCGGGCACATAACTGGATAACCTTGACTATGACTGACAGCACTATGAAACCTAGTACTATTACGCAAAAAGACCTCGCCGTACACAGTGGCTATCGCGACGAATACTGCGGTGCTGTGACTGAAGATTTATTAGAGCAGACCATCACTATCGTCGGTTGGGTACATCGCCGCCGCGATCATGGTGGAGTGATCTTCTTGGACATGCGTGATCGTGCTGGCATCTTACAGGTCGTCGTCGATCCTGATACACCTGAAGCCTTTGCTACTGCTGATGCGGTGCGTCCTGAGTATGTGCTAAAAATAACTGGCCGCGTCCGTCGTCGTTACGAAGGTACTGAAAATAAGAATATGACCAGCGGTCAAGTCGAGCTATTAGGCAAAGAGATTGAAGTTTTAGCAAAATCTGAAACCCCGCCTTTCCCGCTCAATGACGAAAATATGACCGTCTCTGAGGACTTACGCCTCAAGTACCGCTATCTGGATATGCGCCGTCCTGAGATGCAAGAGCGTATGGTATTCCGTGCCAAAGCCACATCAGCCATTCGTCGTTATTTAGATGACCATGGTTTCTTGGATGTTGAGACTCCTATCTTGACACGTGCAACGCCAGAGGGCGCGCGAGATTACTTAGTGCCGTCACGTACCCGTCCGGGTAACTTCTTTGCATTACCGCAGTCGCCGCAGCTCTTTAAGCAGCTATTAATGGTCTCAGGCTTTGATCGCTATTATCAGATTGCTAAGTGCTTCCGTGATGAGGATCTGCGTGCTGACCGTCAGCCTGAATTTACCCAAGTTGATATTGAGACCTCTTTTCTAAATGAAGAAGATATCATGGCCATCAACGAAGGTCTAATAAAGCACGTGTTCAAAACTATGCTAGATGTTGATTTTGAAGCTTTCCCGCGTATGACTTATGCAGAGGCAATGCGTGATTATGCATCAGACAAGCCTGATCTGCGTATTCCATTAAAGCTACAAGACGTTGCCGACCTGATGCAAGAGGTTGATTTTAAAGTCTTTGCCGGTCCTGCTAACGATCCAAAAGGTCGCGTAGCCGCGCTACGTATTCCGAATGGTGCGTCATTAAGCCGTAAGCAAATCGATGAATATACTAAGTTTGTTGGCATCTATGGTGCGCGCGGTCTGGCGTATATCAAAGTCAATGACGCAAGCAACATTAACAATGGTGTGGATAAAGAGTCTGGCCTACAATCGCCTATTATCAAGAATATGACTGACGACGTTCTTGCCAGCTTAGTTGAACGCACGCAAGCTGAAGATGGCGACATTATCTTCTTTGGTGCCGACAAAGCCAGTGTCGTTAATGATGCTATGGGCGCGCTACGTCAAAAAATTGGCCTAGATATGGACATGACCACTTGTGAGTGGGCGCCGCTTTGGGTCACTGACTTCCCGATGTTTGAAGAGACCGATGACGGTCAATGGACGTCTATGCATCATCCGTTCACTAAACCTAAAGGCTCAGTGCAAGAGCTCAAGGACAATCCAGCTAACGCGCTCTCTATTGCTTATGATATGGTGCTAAACGGTACAGAAATCGGCGGTGGTAGCCTACGCATCAATACCTATGACATGCAGCAAGCCGTACTTGAAGCTCTAGGAATTGGCGAACAAGAAGCGGAAGATAAATTTGGCTTCTTACTTGACGCGCTAAAATTTGGTGCGCCGCCGCATGGTGGTCTCGCCTTTGGTTTGGATCGCTTAATTATGCTGATGGTCGGCGCCAGTTCTATCCGTGACGTAATCGCCTTCCCAAAAACTAAAACTGCTGAAGATCCATTAACTCAAGCGCCTGCTCCAGTCGATACTAAGCAGCTACGTGATCTAGGTATCCGTCTGCGCGAAAAAGCTCAAGCAGATTCGACTAAACCTGCTCAGTAATTCATCTAATGATGGCTTACTCTATGTGCGGTGATTCATTATGAATCCGTATCAGATTTTCAAATACGTGCCTTTATCTGTCCTGCAGATTTTGGCACGTATTGCTGCTAGGATAATGATGCGCCTGCCGAACTTGAGTATCGTTCGTACTATCAAGATTAATATGGCGCTTATCGAACCTACCTTAACGGTTAACCAACAAAAGGTGGTTATCAAAGATATCGTCCGTCATCAGTGTTTAAGCAGTGTTGAGTCCATCAAGAGCTGGGCGATGCCGCCTGAATGGAGTATTCAGCAGATACGTGAAGTGCATAATAAAGAGATATTACTAGAGGGCTTAGCCGATCCTAACGGGATGCTTGCAATCGTTCCTCACCTTGGCACCTGGGAGATAATGAACGCTTGGCTCAATCAATTTGGCTCGCCAACGATTATGTATAAGCCGGTCAAAGACAAACTCGCTGATAATTTTATCCTAAAAGGTCGTGCGCGCCTTAACGCTACTTTAGTGCCTACCGATAGTAGCGGTGTCAAAGCTATCTTTAAAACGCTTAAACAAGGCGGTTTTAGTATTATCTTACCCGACCATGTTCCTGACCCGTCAGGTGGAGTGGTTGTGCCTTTTTTTGGCGTTGAAACCTTGACCAGTACCCTCGCCCCTAAGCTTGCTAGCAAAACCCAGTGCGCCCTAGTTGGTCTGTCTTGTATTCGCCGTGATGACAATCGCGGGTTTGATATTCATTGCTATAAGCTCGATGATCCAGCGCTGTATGAGCGCAATACAAAAGTCGCTACTCATGCTCTGAACCTTGCAATGCAAGAGATGATTGAAGATAAATGCAGTCATTACATGTGGGGCTATCGCCGATTCAAACATATCCCTATCTTACGCAATCCTTATACTGCTAATGCAAGCGCATTAGCAGAGTTTATTCATAGCAATCGAGCTACAGCTTCTAAATCCGCTTTTAAGACCGATAACCCCCTTGATAATGAGTAATGACTTCTACTCTAAAAACCCTATTTCATTGATATAAGTATGAGTGCATTATGGCAACTGACAGGATACTAAATTCATCAAACGCGCAAACGCAAGATAACCGCCAAGGTGCTGAATCGCGCTATATCATTTGTATGAAATGGGGTGATAAATATGGGCCAGAGTATGTCAACCGCCTATACAATATGGTTAGTCGCCATCTGACATTGGACTTTCAGATGGTATGTCTCACCGATAACAGTACAGGTATTGATCCTGCCGTAAGGTGCTACCCAATACCTGAGCTGGATCTACCTGCTGGCCCAGAGCGCGGCTGGAAAAAGCTCACAACTTTTAAACCTGAGTTATACGATCTAAAAGGCGTGGCGCTGTTTTTAGATATCGACATCGTCATTGTCGATAATATCGATAGCTTTTTTACTTATGAGGCTAAGCATCCAGATAGCGTGGTTATCATCCGTGACTGGAAAAAACCTTGGCGGATGATTGGCAATAGCTCAGTGTATCGTTTCAATATCGGCATGGGTACTTACCCTAACTTATTGGCAAACTTTGAGCATAACTTTGATATCATTCGCACTCAGGTACGCCATGAGCAGGCTTATTTATCTGATTATTTGCGTAAGCATCATCACTTAGAGTACTGGCCCAAAGATTGGTGCGTGAGCTTTAAATATCAATGCATCGCCCCTATTCCGTTTAATTTAGTGCGTGCACCTAAGCTACCTGATGGCGCGAAGATGGTTATCTTTCATGGCGAAATCAATCCACCAGACGCTATAAAAGGTGGCGGCGGCAAATGGTATCGTCATGTCAAACCTAGCCCTTGGTTAAAAGAGTATTGGCAATAAGTTTATAAGGAAAACCATGAGATCAGAGGACAAAAGGCAAATAGACGTCGTTATTGCTTGGGTAGACGGTGATGATCCGCAGCTCAAAGCAAAAAGAGCGCGCTATCAAAAAACCTCCAGCGCTGCCTCTGACGCTACTAGCTCAACCCGCTTTGCCAGTAATGATGAAATCTATTACAACCTTGCTTCTATTTTGAAGTATGTACCTTTTTGTCGTCATATTTATATTGTTAGTGACGGGCAGCAGCCTGAGTTTATAGATGAGTTCGCTAAGCAAGGAATTTGTGCAGGTGATAAGATAAAAATCATCGATCATACAGAGCTTTTTGAGGGTTACGAGCAGTTTTTGCCAACGTTCAATACTCGCTCAATTGAAACAATGCTTTGGAATATAGCGGATGTGTCTGATTATTTTATTTATATGAACGATGATTTTTTCTTTAACCAGTCTGCAACTCTAGAGGATTTTATAGAGAAAGATAAGCTTATCTTGCACGGTCATTGGCGCAACACGGCAGCTTTAAATGCCAAACTTAACTTTCGTAAAGCTAAATCTAAACTATTAGGTACGCCTATTCAGCCAAGACATACCATCGCGCAGATGCTCAGTGCAAAAGTGCTTGATATGGATCAGTTTTTTGAGATTCATCATTTTCCTCATATTGTTGATAAAACGATCTTAAAAAACTATCTGCTACAGCACCCACAGCTTTTAGAGACACAAATAAAATATAAATTTAGAGATGTTGCTCAGGTGAACCCTATTACTCTGATGAACCATCTCAAAATACAGAAGAGCCAAGCCCATTTACGAGCTGATATAGCGGTTAATTACTTGAAGAACGAAGATAGCGTTGAGAGTTTTTTATCTAACTTAGATAATAGTGATTATAAGTATGGCTGCATTCAAAGCTTAGACCGTCTTAACTCTGACTCTTATCAGAAGGTTACAGCCGCTATGACAAATAAATTTTCGGCATATTTACCCTCATCGCTACTAACGAGTGCAAACTAACGTCTTAGAGCAACCATATATTGCATCAACTTTAACTTAGAGACCTTGGATACTTTATGAAAATAGCAGTCGTCGGTACCGGCTATGTAGGCTTATCAAATGCTATGCTACTAGCGCAGCATCATGACGTTATCGCTGTCGACATTGTCGCTGAAAAGGTAGAATTGCTAAATAATAAGCAATCCCCTATCGAAGACAAAGATATCGAACACTTCTTGGCAAATAAAAAACTAAATTTCAGTGCAACTCTTGATGCAAAGCAAGCCTATGAAGATGCTGATTTTATTATTATAGCAACGCCTACTGATTATGACCCCAAAACCAACTATTTTAATACCTCAAGCGTCGAAACTGTAATTGAGCAGATACTCACCGTTAATCAAAACGCCCTCATCATTATTAAATCGACCGTACCCGTCGGCTTTACGCTCAGTATTAGAGCGCGCTATGGCACTGAGCGTATTATATTTTCTCCTGAATTTCTAAGAGAAGGCCAAGCTTTGCATGACAACCTTTTCCCTTCTAGAATCATAGTCGGAGAGCAGTCCAAACGTGCCCAGCAGTTTGCAGACCTACTCATCGAAGGCGCGCAAAAAAAGGATGTTCCATTACTATTTACTAAGCCCACTGAAGCTGAGGCAATCAAACTATTTTCTAACACTTATCTAGCGATGCGCGTGGCCTACTTTAATGAGCTTGACACTTATGCACAGACTTTTGGCTTATCTACTAGGCAAATCATCGAAGGGGTGGGCTTAGATCCACGTATCGGCGATCACTATAACAACCCTTCCTTTGGCTACGGCGGCTATTGTCTACCAAAAGATACTAAACAACTATTGGCTAATTATGATGAGGTGCCAAGTAATTTAATAAGAGCAATTGTAGACTCTAATCGCACGCGCAAAGATTTTATTGCGGATAAGATCATTCAAAGAAACCCTAAAATCGTTGGTGTTTACCGATTGGTTATGAAAAGTGGGTCTGATAATTTTCGTGCCTCGGCTATTCAAGGCATTATGAAACGTATTAAAGCCAAAGGTATAGAAGTCGTTGTTTATGAGCCAGTACTAGAAGAAAAAGAATTTTTTAATTCGCGCGTCATTAAAGATTTGAGTGAGTTTAAAGCGATGAGCGATGTAATCGTTGCTAATCGTTTATCAACTGATATACAGGACGTAGCGGATAAAGTGTTTACTCGAGATCTATTTGGGAGCGACTAATGAAAATACTGGTCACTGGTGCGGCAGGTTTTATTGGTTTTCATTTAATCAAGGCGATACTAGAAACAGATCTATCTGCTAGGGATTACTGTATCGTTGGTATCGACAATATCAACGACTATTATGATACAGATCTAAAAGAAGCGCGTTTGAGAATATTAGGTGAGATATCAGATCCAGAAATTTTTACATTTATTAAGTTAGATCTGGCTGATCGTGAAGCCATATCTGAGCTTTTTGCAACCTATCAATTTGATACAGTTGTTAATTTAGGTGCCCAAGCAGGTGTGCGCTATTCTATCGAAAACCCTAACGCGTATATCGACTCAAATGTGGTTGGCTTTGTTAATATTCTAGAAGGCTGTCGTCACCACGATATTAAGCACTTAATCTACGCAAGCTCTAGCTCTGTTTATGGTATGAATATAAAGCAGCCATTTACCACTGCTGATTGTGTTGATTTTCCTATCAGCCTATATGCCGCTACCAAAAAATCGAACGAGCTTATGGCACATAGCTATAGCCATTTATATAATATCCCTACGACAGGGTTAAGGTTCTTCACTGTTTATGGTCCTTACGGTCGACCTGATATGGCATATTTTTCGTTCACAAAGAAAATTCTAGCTGGTGAGCCAATTAATGTATTTAATAATGGTGATATGCAGCGTGACTTTACCTACATTGATGATATCGTCAATGGCATTATTCGTATAATTAATAAGGCCCCTTCTCCCCAGTACTCTACTATTACGACAGCGACTGCTCCCTATAAGATTTACAACATTGGTAATAATCAGCCTGTCACTTTGCGCCGTTTTATTACTGCCATTGAAGACGCTTGTGGCAAAAAAGCGCAAGAAAATTTACTGCCCATGCAAGCAGGCGACGTACCGATTACTTACGCCGATATAGATGAATTGATAGAGGATACTGGCTTTAAACCGGAGACTAGTATAGAAGATGGTATCAAACAATTTGTCGATTGGTATCAACGATATTATATCTAATATTCATATCAGTTTAGACAAGCTTTACAATTATTTTGAGTACCCGCTACTGAGGAGCAGTACATGGTTTTATTTTTGATTTCAAACTACTCAGGTTTTAATACTGGACGTGGCGGGCACTATTACTCATTGAGACAAATGGCTGAAACTATAGCTAAAAACAGACAAGTCGTAACCATTGTAATGGGAGATAGCGTCTCATTGCCAGCGGCATTATTAGGTATGCAAAATGTTCATTCTATTTCTACTAAATTACATAAGCAACAAAAGGGCGTGAAAAACGTTATTGCTAAGCTTGAAGAATTAGAGTGTTTATCTGAGCTCACTACTGTTCATGCTTACGATGCAAAATCTGCATACATTGGCGCACATATCGCAAAAATGACAAAGACCTCCTTCATACTTACAAAATGTGGAGGAAGAGTACCAAAAAATTTTTACCCTAAAATACAATCTTTGATTGTTTTTCATAAAAAAGACTATGACTACTTTTCTAAGCAAAAAAATAACTACCCAAATATCTACCTGATTCCTAATAGAGCAAAACCTGCAATATATGATAAAAGCAGACAATATCAAATTGATGAGATACGCAATGAACATGCTTTTAACATTCTTAAAATAGGTAGGATCGGCAGTTATTATTTTAAAACTTTAACAGACACTATTAGATTTTGTTCACGCATTCAAAGTAAGGACCTTCCTGTACATCTAAGCTTTATTGGTTATGAAGAGTCAGTAGAGGTTACGCAAAGACTAAGGGGTTATGCAGAACAGCTAAATGTATCATTATCTATCTATTCTGATAGCGACTATACATCACAAGCATCTGAACTATTATGGTCTTGTGATGCGGCAGTTGGTACTGGTCGCGGTGCTATGGAAGCCCTATCTGCTGGTAAAATTCTACTATTTCCTGTTTCTAATTTTGATTGTCCATGTTTGTTTAATGAAAAGACCGCGGCTTATGCCATGCAGGATAATTTCTCAGAAAGAACCATAGTGCCTGAGCAATTAAGCGAATACTGTGATCCAAACTATGTTTTGGATTTAATAACAGACAGCACCTATAGACATAAACTGAGCACATTCGGTTATGATATCTTCAACTCAGATTTTAATGTAGATGTAGGAGCTAGAAAAGTACTTGATATATATCACAGCAATCAAAACAATCCAGGAATCTCCAGATGGAACTCTTTCATGTTACGGCTTCACAATATGAAGCTACATTTCAAGCACAGAACAAAGTCTTTTAGACATAGACTTAAAGGAATGTTAAGTTAACAAATATTGTTAGTTCTAAATGTATAATCTACTAACGCGCTTCACTTGAACTGAGTGTCATTACTATTTGTAGAACTAGATGCTAGTAATTTCTCCATTAGAAGTTACGAACCTTGCTTCAACGACCATTTTATAACCTGTTTCTTTGTATACAGTCTCTTTGACAGTATTGATTAAGTACAAAATATCTTCAGATTGAGCACTGCCGTTATTTACGATAAAGTTGGCATGCTGTTCTGATATTTGTGCACCACCCTGATTCATGCCCTTTAACCCTAACTCTTCAATAATTTTTCCTGGTGGTCCATAGTCTTCATACATATCAGGGTTGCTAACAAATACTGAGCCGCAGTTTGGTTGTTTTCTAGGAAATTTTTTTCGACGTGAATGAAGAATGTCTAACATATCTTGGCGAATATCACATTTAGCACGGCCATTGTTGAGCTTTAATCCAACTTCAACGACCACTTCATCTATATTCTGGAAAATTGACTGGCGATAGGAAAAATTGCATTGTGAGTTATCATAACGTTTTATATTGCCTTGGTTGTCGATAGTTTCTACATAGGTAACTACACTACCAATACCTTTTCTTTGACTGCCACCATTCATGACAACAAGGCCGCCAAGTGTCCCAGGTATGCCGCACGTATGTTCGATGCCTGATAGATTTTTTTGCATAGCCAGCCTAGCCAGACTAGGCACCCATATGCCAGGATCAGCAACAATATCTAAGCCATCCACTGCTACTTTTGAAAAATTAGTTCCTATTTGTATAATAACTATGTGTATATCCTCATCAGAGAATAGTAAATTTGTAGTACTACCTATTATGAGAGACTTTATACCATTCAAATATAACCATTGTCGAACTTTGATTAATTCGTTTTTACTTCTTGGCCGAATAATAATGTCTGCCTTTCCACCTACCTTCCATTGGCTAAGTTTAGACAAAGACACTTCGAACTCTATGATTTCAGGGAATATCTCATTAATTTTTTTCTGATATAAGGTATTCATTTGTATTTATCCGATACTACCACCACAGTTTGCACCAAGAGACTTTAATTTAGGTATAAGATCAACATATCCACGTCCGATTTGCCATGCATCAGTAATAACGGTTTCTCCTTCAGCAGCTAAACCACATAGCGTCAAGGCAATACCAGCTCTTAGATCCAGAGCCTTCACTTCGGCTCCTAACAAACCACCACCTTTACCTATAATTTTTAGCATGTCACCAGAGATTTTATAGTCAACTCCCATACGAGCCATTTCTTTTGCGTATCCATAACGTCCAGGGAAACGCAAGTCTACTATACGCGACTCACCTTGAGCTTGTGCAGCCCAAGCCGCTAGAATGGGCTGTACGTCTGAATTTATACCTGGGTGAGGCCCAGTACTTAATTCAAGTGGATAGCAACAACCACCGCGTACAATAAGTGATCTTTCACCTTGGTAAAGCTTTGCTCCACCAGCTTTTAGATGACTAAGAACAACCTCTAAATCATTATAAGGAAAGTCATGAATCTCTATATCACCTTTAGTGATAACTGCTGCTGCCAGCCATGTAATGGCTTCCATATTATCAGCTATCACTCTATGCCTAATACCATTTAACCGCTCGACGCCAGATATTTCGATATGTTCTTGCCCAAATACTTTAATACGAGCGCCCATACCATTGAGCATTGTTATCAAGTCAATTATTTCTGGACGTATATGTGGATTCCAAATACGTGTAGTACCACGAGCTAACGATCCAGCTATGATAGCGTTCTCAGTAGCTCCCGTTGAACGCAGTGGTAAATGTATATCACTTCCTACTAAACCACTTCTCGCTTCTGCACATAGATAGTCACCCTCTTCCCATATCGTTGCTCCTAGTTTCTCTAACAACATAACATGCAAATCATATTTACGTTCGCCCAGCTTACAACCGCCTGGCAGTGGGACTTTGGCTTCTCCAAAACGAGACACTAACGCTCCTAGTATCAATAATGTGTTTCTGATAGAGCGACCATCCCATATTAAATCTGTTCTTATACTGGTATTTTCTTTAATAATAATGATGTCATCATTTACAAGCTCAGTTTGTTTACCTAAAGCATGCAGCATATCTACATGTACTTGCGCATCTAATAATTGGGAAGGATAGTTTTCTAAGATAATGCTATTTTCAGATAATATGCTAGCCGCCAACAAACGTAATGCTGAGTTTTTAGCACCTGCTAACGCAACTTCACCCTCTAATCTGCTTTTTGCAACTGTCAAAACATTGTTAACCATTAATAAATCCATATTATTTTTAATTATTTGACTGTTAATTACCTAACAGTAATTCCGTCTATATTTTTCAAAACTTTCAATAACTAATATAAGGTAAACTCACGAAGAAGTTAAATAATCAATATATTTTTGAGCAATGTTCTTCGGTAAAAACTGTTCATCAAAATCAAACAGAAAACTTTCAGGCTTTGCCATCAATAAGGTCATTTTTCTCGCTAAAGCATCAACATCATCTACAGGCACAAGGCTATTAGTCGGTAACATTTCACTTGGACCTGACTTACAGTTGGTGCTTACCACGGGTACATTCAATGCTAATGCCTCAGGTATAACCCTAACAAAACCTTCGGATCTTGAAGATAAAACAAACCCTCTAGCATGCTTCATATAAGGGTAAGGATTTTTATTAAAACCTAGAAATAGAACTTTCTGCGAAATACCTAAGTCTTGAGCCAGCTTTTTGGTTTGCTCAAGCATTTTGCCTTTACCCAATAACACTAAAGGATAGGCCATAGTCGATTTAGCATAAGCTTTTAGCAACACGTCATGTGCTTTTTCTGTTTTAAAACTACCTACATGAAGAATATATTGTCTTGGCGTAATCTTATCGTACTGGCTTTCAATTGATTCATTAGCCAGTTGTCGAATCAGCTCTTTGTCAAACGCATTGTAAATTGTATTACTAGTGATACAAGAACCTAAGCTTGCCTGCAAATCAGCTTCCACCCCTCTTGAAACACAAATACAAGGTCTGCTCTCATAAATTCGGCGAAGCTCTTTTACTTTTTTATTAGTATTAGTGTTATTCGTTAGTTCAAACTTATTAGAAACTGTATTTCTAATAACGTACATTAGATTAGGTAATTTACTATGAGTCATGATTCTATCTGATGCATATAGATTAGATAAGATAATATTTGGTTTTCCTATTTCACTTAATATATATTTATCTACCTTAGCTGCAAATAACTGATAACGAAGTTGACTATTCAGTATTAGCTTATATGGTTTGAATCTGATCATATGATAGTTCAAATTAGGATTGAGATCATATTCTACAAGCGGTTTGAATCTTAATATATGAACTTCATAACCCAATTCATAAAACCCCTGACCTAAAGTAAGAACTGAACGCTCTGCGCCACCACCTTGCAAACAATTAATAACTAATACTACTTTCTTAGCAATTTGAGACATAAACTATGGCTTACCGACTAATATCATTTTTGTTAGAACATTGAAAATTTAGTAACATTTAAACCTTATGACTTATTCCCTCCAATATTTCTCAACCCACCCTACTGGCAAGATAAAATGACGCAAGTGACGTAGCGGTCTTTTTAGATTTTTGGGCTCAGTTAATCTTTTTAAGTGATCTTTGGCATTGTTAGCAGCATTTTTATTATATCTACCTTCGATCGCATGTGTCGGATATAAGTCGCCAGGGAAAATAACAATTCGAGCACCTTTAGGAATCTTTGGCTCTTTGATGTAGTTAAGTGGGAACGGTTGACGACATTTGCGTCTAAAGTGCGCAACCCATGCCTTTGGAAACAGCTTGACACCGCCTGGCGCATTACGAGTCACAAAACGCTGCTCAAAACGATACTCATCAGCGATACCTTGTGGATCAGCTTTGAATTTTTCTTGTAGTGAGACAAGCGAACCTATCTTGAATCTAAAGCAAGATGTTTGCCCTAGGCGCTCTAGCGGGTTACTTGGGTTATAAGACAAAATAACATCGTCCGGCTCGCCGTATTCAAAGAAAGGATCGAGGCTATCTACTATAATCACATCCAAATCTACAAATAATACTGTCCCTGTCAAATCACCTAATGTCTCACCCCACAAACGTGATTTTGGCCACTTGCCAAGTGTGTTGGTTGGCATGGTGACATCTAATGGTGGCAATTCTTGACATTCGATTTCTGGACGTACATCGGTGGTATCATCGGTAAAACAGACGAAACGAAACGGTGGCGTAATATTGCGAGATACCATGCCATACAATTTATTGGCGTAATCAGCCCCGTACTTTGTACCCCATTTAATACAAATAATTTGTTTGATATTTTTATTATGTGCTGTACTAGAATCTATTGGCATGGACTGCTCACTTTAATCTTAAGAATAAATATGATGGCTATATTAGCATAAAAAAAAGACTGAACAATTATGTTCAGCCTTTTTGGTCTTTAAACTAACGACTTTATTAGTCAATAAAGCTTAACCAGTCCATATACTTCTCATTACGACCATGAACCACATCAAAATATAGCGTCTGTAGTTTTTCGGTCAAGGGTCCTCGGCCACCATTACCAATGACACGATCATCGTATTCGCGGATAGGTGTCACTTCAGCAGCGGTGCCTGTCATAAAGATCTCGTCTGCTAAGTAGAACTCATCACGAGTGATACGGCGTTCAACGACTTTGATACCTAGATCAGCTGCGAACTGGAAAATAGTACGACGAGTAATACCATCTAGTGCTCCGCCTGCCAAGTCTGGCGTGTGCAACACACCGTCTTTAACTAAAAACAAGTTCTCGCCAGCGCCTTGGCAGACATAACCTTGTGGGTCCATTAGGATGGCTTCGTCATAACCGTTACGGGTAACTTCTTGGTTGGCCATGATAGAGACAGGATAATTGCTCGAAGCTTTGGCCTTACACATAGTGACATTTGGTAGATGATGCGTGAATGAAGAGGTTTTTACGCGGATACCGTTTTTGATACCCTCTTCACCAAGATATGCGCCCCAGTGCCAAGCAGCAACCATGGCATTAATGCTATTGTCACGTGAAGACAGGCCAAGCTTTTCTGCACCTACCCAAATAAGCGGACGAATATAAGCTTCTGCTAAGTTATTTTGCTTGACCACATCTTTATGTGCTTGCTCTAGCGTGGTCGCATCAAAAGGCACATCCATTTGAAAGATTTTCGCTGAACCAAGTAGACGTTCGGTGTGTTCCTTTAGGCGAAAAATAGCGGTGCGGTTGTCAGCTGTTTGATAAGCGCGTACGCCTTCAAACACAGCCATGCCATAGTGCAAGCTATGGGTAAGCACATGAACGTTGGCATCTGGTTGTTCAATTATTGTGCCATTCATCCAAAGCTTACCGTCTTGTGTTGCCATATTCATTTTATAGTCCTTATGCTAGCGCTAACGTCTAACTTTTTTTGTAGAAGTAAGTGTTTTAAGTACAAATTGAGCTGATTATATCACCGGCAGCCTTGGCGAATAAAACTTTTTATTTTAGCAGCCGATAGCTTTTGTTTATGGGACATTATAGCCCCATACAGCCTTTGTAACGCTACTGCTTGTAGTCTGTACTTATGGTTATGAGTTATCTTCGTTTTCAGTGACTCCCATCAAGCGCTGCCACTGGTCTTGTACGAGCGCTCTTGTTTCAAGCCATAAAGATTCATCCACTAGCAAAGACTGTTCAGCAAGCGCTAATTGATGAGTGGAGGCGCGGATGCGTAAATAGGCGTCTGTCAAGTCCTGACAGACGGAGTGCTCCCAAATGCCAAGCTTCGCCATCTCCTCAAAGATACGCACATTGTCGCTCCATTTAGTCAAGCTTGGGTAGTCATGCGCATAGGCCAGCACAGCAAACTGAGCTAAAAACTCAATATCAACAATGCCGCCTGCGTCCTGCTTTAGATCAAATTTACCGGCTTTCTTTTTTTGACGACTCGTCCCAAGATGACGCTGCATTTTTAGGCGCATTCGCGTCACCTCCAAGCGCACTTCATCAAGGGTACGCGGCAGCGATAACACTTCGCGGCGTATCTCAACAAACCGCGCGGTCACGCGCTTATCCCCGCAGATAGCACGCGCACGCACTAGCGCTTGATGCTCCCATGCCCAAGCTTTGTCGCGCTGATAGGTTTCAAACGCATGACAAGAAACGATCATCATGCCCGCATTGCCCGAAGGACGCAAGCGCATATCAATCTCATAAGCACGCCCATCACGGGTTTGGGTATTGAGATAGGTCATAAGCTTTTGCGCAAGCCTTGCGGCAAATTTCATGCCGCTGACTGACTTCTCGCCGGTCGTCATGCCTTGCTCTTTTATCTTATGCAAGAACACCAAGTCCAAATCAGAAGAATAAGACAATTCAAGCCCGCCAAGCTTACCATAGCCAATAATAGCAAAACCGCAATCGGCCTCCGTTACCGGATCGCCATTTTGAGCGATTGGATAACCATAGCGCTTAACCAGCTCAGCAAAAGCGCGCTCAAGTGCCGCTTCTAATACCACCTCTGCAATATAAGTCAGCGAGTCTGAGACTTTCATAATCGGTCTTTCGGCCAAGACGTCGCTGGCCGCCACCGCTAGTACTTGGTTTTTTTTGAATAGTCTAAGAACACTAAGCAGCTCCTCTTCATCACTCGGCTCGACGCGAAGCAGGCGCTGACGCAAGATATCTCGCAGCTCAAGCTTATCGGGCAGATGGCGATAGCGCTGCTGCAAAAAAGTATCTAACAGCACAGGATAGCGCGCCAGCTCACCTGCTATCCAAGGGCTAGCCGATAACATCGGTATCAGCTCAACAGTAGCATTTGGGTTTTCAGCGATCATCACTAAATAAATGGAGCGTCGACTAATAGCCTCAAGTAAAGTTATTAATCTCGGTAAGGCACTATTCGCTAATTGCTGCTGTTCTTGATGGGCTAGCAAAGCGTGAATGATAACAGGATAAGCATCATCTAGCCGCTCGCGCGCCTCATCGCTTAAATTCGCTATCATTTTGGAATCCCAAAACGCTTGCAGTCGCACGCGGTTTTCTTCGCTTAGTATAGTATCGAGCTGCGAGAGTTGTTCATCAAGGTTGGTCGGCTGCGGTAGGCTATCGTCTTGAGTCGGCATTTGCCGTTCGGTCACCATCCGCTCAAAAGGAGCATTGACGGTTTCTCGATGGGCGTTCAGCGTCGTTAGTAGCGCTGACCAATCTGCAAATCCTAAAGTGATAGCGAGGTTGTGTTGCCAATGCTCGTCATGAGGCAAGCGCTGCGTTTGCTGATCATTAATCGCTTGCAGACCATGCTCAAGCCGCCGTAAAAACCGATAGGCCGCTTGCAGTGACTCATAGGTTGCCGGCTCTAGGTATTCAAGCTCACATAGAGCTTGCATCGCCTGCAAGCAAGATTTGACTTGTAGCTGTGGATGGCGACCACCATAGATCAGCTGAAAGGCTTGTACGATAAACTCAATATCACGGATGCCGCCAGCACCGAGCTTAATGTTATCTAAATCCTCACGCTGCGCCACTTGATTTTGAATCAAAGATTTCATTTCACGCAGCGCTGAGAAGGCACTATAATCCACATAGTACCGAAAAACAAAAGGCTTAATCAAGGCTTGTAATTGCGTATAAAACGCTGGTGATACTTGCCCGACTACCCGCGCTTTGAGCCAAGCAAAACGCTCCCAAGCGCGGCCATGCTGGGCAAAGTATTTTTGAAGTGCAGATAAATGAATCGCTAGATCACTACCATCACCCCAAGGGCGCAGACGCATGTCTACCCGAAAGACAAAACCATCAGCGGTATTATTATCCAGCAGCTTGATAATCCCTTGTCCTAAGCGCGTCATAAAGCGCTTGTTATCGATACTGCGCGTGCCCTTAGATTTATCGCCATCGGTCATGCCGCGAGCTTGATGCACAAATATAAGGTCGATATCACTCGACAAATTAAGCTCATGAGCGCCTAACTTTCCCATAGCCATAATAGCCATGTCGTCCGTTTTTAGCTCACCTTGTTCATTGACAAAGGTAGGTTTGCCATATTTAACAACTAACTGCTCATAGGTGTACGCTTTAGCAAATAAGATACAGCCATCAGCAAACTCAGAGAGCTCATCGGTGAGCTGTTCAAGCGAGATAATACTCAGCGCATCTTGCCAGATCCAACGCATCATCAGCAGCATACGCAGATGACGCAGACCGCTCATGACTTTGGGCTCATCGGCAGTTTGATAATTCTCATCTAAGGTATAATCTTGAATAAGATCGTCGATTTGTTGACGCGTTAAGGTTTGCTCTAAAGGATAGCTACGCAGAAAGGTTTGACAGGATATCGTCCTACTCTCCCACACCTGATAAGCAAACTCACTCGCGGTTTGCAAGACTTGCAGCTGCTCAGATGTCGGCTGATAGCTTGCCACGCTCGGTGTGGTGGAGGAGATCTCTGATGACGCGGATAGCATAGTATCTGTTTTTCCTAGTAAAATGTTTCCCCAGTAACATAAGTAATGGTGGATTCAAAACCAAAATATGCAATATAAAATAATAAACAGCTAGTAATAAAGCACGCGTTGTAGCATAAATTTACCACAAAAAACGCTAGCGCTCTTCGAATCTGTCGGCTTTATGGTAGCATAAACAA
This sequence comes from Psychrobacter sp. 1U2, assembly GCF_051847575.1. Taxonomy (NCBI): domain Bacteria; kingdom Pseudomonadati; phylum Pseudomonadota; class Gammaproteobacteria; order Moraxellales; family Moraxellaceae; genus Psychrobacter; species Psychrobacter sp. 1U2. Next base: position 4,803 of record NZ_JBPYDC010000007.1, on the reverse strand, counting down.
GCTTGTTATAAAGGCTCATAAAGCTAAGGTTACGTCTGAAAACAAATCAAAAAAACACTAAAGCCTCCTGTTTATTAACAAAGCATCATATTATTAAAAAGGCCTCATAATTTAGCGATGAGTTTGATGTCGCCAAAAAACAAATCAGCGAATGGTATAATAGCGGTCAATTAAAGTATAAAGAAAATCTTGTTGAAGGCTTTGAAAATATTCCGTCCGCCTTTATCGGCCTGTTCGAGGGAGATAATATCGGTAAACAAATGGTCAAAGTGGCTGATTTAGAGTCATAATTCATATTTATAATTCTTATAGTCTTTTCAAAATTCAAGCTATACAGCGCGACAAGGATACTCTGGCTACAAGCCAGCACTATTTTTATACCCTTATTTTATAATCTGCAAAACTTTGTGATACTTAACTTATGACTACCAATACCACCCTACTGATTACCAAAGATCCTAGCCATCCGCTAGCTCATTTAGCCCTGCGTTACGCAAAAGTTTTACTTGATAAGGCTGATGAGAATAATGAGCTGTCCTTGCAGCTGTTTTGTTATGCCGATGCCGCTCATTTGGCGAATCGCTTGCGTTGGCAATCAGCGGATCAGATAAATTTAACTCAACAATGGCAAGATCTTGCCCGAAAGCATGATATAGCTTTGCCCGTTTGCGTCAGTACAGCGCTAAGCCGCGGTATCACTGATAGTGAGAACAGCGCTCGTCATCAGCTAACCGGTGATAATTTAGCTGACGGTTTTACGCTCGTAGGCCTAAGTGAGCTGGCTATAATGCTGCAAGATGATAATCGTCTGATAGCGTTTTAAGGATTAACCATGAAATTATTGATTCAACTACGTACAGCGACTGAGATGGCAAGCTATGAAGGCTGCGCTCTGGCTTTGACCTTAGCGACTTTTGGCCATGAGGTGCAGCTATATTTGGATGCGCCAGTATTTGGCTTATTGATGCAGCCCAAAGCACGCTTGCATGGCATGATCCAATCGCTTGAATTATATGATATACCGCCGGCTTGGTTGCCAGATGATGTGTTTAGTGGCTGGCTGACAGGTATGCTGCCCAATGACTTAGCCAGTCAATTAACCTTAGTGCCTGAGGTGGTTGACCCTGATGACTTTCAGCAAGTATTGAGCTTTTAAAGTACTTATAAGGTTTTATCTTTATTAAAAAACGTCTAGATACTTTGAGTTTAAATACTTTCATTAAGCCAACTGATAACACTCTATTTTCGGATCCTTTTTTTATGGCTACTTTATACCAATTACATAGCACGATGGACAATCTTAGACGCAGTATCGATCAGCTCGCCCTCACTTGGCGCAGCGGAGACAGCCTTATATTATTAGGGACTACTGTCGCTTTTATCGATTGGCTAAGCGCTTACTTGACAGAAAATCAGATAGAAGGTATCGCTAACCTTTACGCTTTAGCAGATGATATCTCGCAACTTGGAGATAATACGGCAACCAAGCTCACTCTTCAAACTAAGGTTGACAAGGTATTGAACGATGCTGACTGGGTAAAGCTAACGCAAGATCGTCAGTTCGATAAAGTGGTGACCATTGCCCTATGACCCAGACTAATAGCTCCTCAATTGCCAGTATTTCGTTAGACCAAGACGGTCATCTTTGCGATCACACCCTTTGGACGCCAGATGTCGCCCAACAGCTCGCCGACACTTTAGACGTCACCTTAAACGCTGAGCACTTGCAAATATTGCAACAAGTACGCGCGTTTTTTGATAGATTTAATCACGCGCCGGCTACTCGCCCTTTGATTAAATGGCTACAGAAGAGTCTGCCTGAACATGACATTAGCAATCAAAAGTTGCAACAGATATTTAATACTGGCCTAGTGGCTCGTCATGTCAACCGCTTAGCCGGACTGCCAAAACCGCCAAACTGTTTGTAAAAGCTGATTATAAGAGCTGACTCATGATGTCTTAATATAATCAATAGTTGTTATTCCTTGGGGTCGTAAACGCTTAAGGTTTCATAGCCAGTACTGCGACCGGTATCGCCGTAAAAACCCTGCTGACGCCATACTTCATACAGACATATCGCCACACTATTGGCTAGATTCAAGCTTCGCGAGTCTGGCAGCATCGGTAGTCGCAGCCAGTTATCTGCGCCGATATCTTCTCGTATATCATCCGCTAACCCTGAAGTTTCAGAGCCAAAGACTAAGGCGATATTAGGTGTCTTTGCACGAGTTGCCTTCAAACTCTCCTCTTTTGAGTTATCTTGTCTCTGGCTACTCTCTACCCTACCGAAATTATACTCATAAAGCGTATGACTGAGCTTAGTCGTCAATGCAGTGATAATATGACAATCTGCCGTCGTTAACGCCTTTTTGGCAGCCGCCCAATCCGCATGCACTTGCAGATGAGCATATTCGTGATAATCAAGACCCGCACGGCGTAGTTTCTTATCTTCAAGCTCAAACCCTAAAGGCTCAACTAAATGCAGCTTTGCGCCGCTATTAGCACATAACCGAATGATATTACCGGTATTGCTCGGCATCTTTGGGGCGACGAGCACAATATGAATAGTCATAGAAATTCCATCAGAGAGAATAATTGAATAGTTGAAAGGTTAGTTTGAATACTGCATAAAAAGGCTATACATAGTTAGTCAACAACAGACGTGTATAGCTATTAGCGATGTAAGCCTATTTAACGTCATCGTAATCAGAAGTTACAGATTATGGCTAATAATTACACTTTGATACTTTGCATATATTTTAACTTTTATTATGATGGCTCTATCGGATGACAAGACGATAGATAGAGCTTCTCAAAGAGACTTACCTTTAAAGTCTCTTATTGTTAAAGCTACTTTTAAACGAATTTGCTTTTAAACGAAGTTTATTCACTGTTTTGTCTGATCTTGATAGGTGATTTTAAAGCACCGTGGTTATAGCATTTAAGTGTTTACAACCATTCATATTATCTAAAAACCAAACTATTTTGAGGAAATTACTATGAAAAAATTAGTTATCGCATCTTTGACAGCTATGTTTGTACTAACTGGTTGCAACACTTTTAAAGGTCTTGGCCAAGACGTTGAAAGCGCAGGCAACGCTGTAACTGACGGCGCACAAGACGTTCAAAATAAAATCTAAGTTTAATAAGTAGATTTTATATTAAAAAGGCTTATCATTTATTTGATAAGTCTTTTTTTGTACCTGCCGCTTTATTTTTAGGTATTAAACGCTATAAAAACGCTCGCAATATTTGATTAAGATAGCGTTGACCCAATGCCGTCGTCTGCAGTTTTTCAGTCGACTCACTTAACAAGCCTTTGACTACTAACCCTTCTACCGCATCAGCGACATCCTCATAGCGCATTCCTGTACGCGCCTCAAATAATTGCCACGTTACCCCATCATGTAGCCTTAAAGCATTTAGCATAAATTCGCTCACTAATTCATCGCTAGCAATAGCGCTCCAACCGACCATTTTCGGTGCAGGCGTAGCTACAGTATTATTCTGGTTGTTATTGGAAATATTGTCATTTAACTTGTTTTTATAGTTTAAATAATCCTTGGGCAAGCGTGATTTGCTGTAGCGATAGATGGGAGTCAAATTCTCCTCCAGCTCTAGTGAGGAGTTATCTATTGACGATAAAAAAGCGCTCATCTTTTTTTGGATATTATCCTCATCTGTGTGCAAATCAATACTGACCTTACCATGCGCCCCTGCCCCAATCGCTAGATAGTCGCCAAACTGCCAATAGTTGAGGTTATGACGACAAGGCGTATCAAGTCTGCCTGCCCAAGCGGACACTTCATAATTGCTGTAGCCCAGACTTTGTAATAACGCGGTTCCCGCTTCCTCAATATCGGCTAAATTATCCTCATCTGGTAAAATGGGCTGATCACGATAAAACACTGTATTAGGCTCGATGGTTAGCTGATACCAGGAGATATGAGTAGCGCCCGTATCATGCGCCAGCTGAATATCATGGAGCGCCTCAACTAAGCTCTGCTGCGGCAGCCCATGCATCAGATCGACATTGAGCCGCCTGAATCCCGCTTCGCGCGCCGCCTTAATAGCCGTGACGGCTTGCTGCGGATCATGAATGCGACCAAGAGTGTTCAGTTTTTCGGCATTGAAGCTTTGTACACCTATCGACAAGCGGTTAATACCTACCGCTAGATATTCAGCGAACGGTGCGTGCTCGAGCGTCCCTGGATTGGCTTCCATGGTGATTTCGATGTCATCGGCAAAATCAAAATAATGACGTAAACCCTCAAATAAACGTTGATACTGAGGAATAGGCAATAGTGAAGGTGTACCGCCACCGATAAAAATGGAGCTAAGCTTGCGCCCTTGGGCTAAAGGCTGCTGCAATAACCCATCGGCGAGCAGTGCATCGACATAATCATCATAGGTCTCAGACATCGATAGCGGACTAGCTACTGGCAACTCATGCGAGTTAAAATCACAATAAGGGCATTTTTTTACACACCAAGGAATATGAATGTAGAGAGCCAGCGGAATAGTCGTGACTTCGACACTATTCTTTTTAGTGCTATTAGCCGTCTGTAATCTCTGTAATTTATCGGTCAAAAAAGTATCCATTTCAAATGCTGGCATAGTTAGACTTAGGGTTATAGTTGCGGATATAAATGTCGTTAGGATAACTACTCTAATGGTCAAAGAAAAGGGGGTTGATAACAAAACCCTTAATAAATAAGCCTACTAATGACCCTTGCTGTCAATCCCGTAGAACTAAACTTGGGAGATTTTAGTTACGCAGCCTGACGATAATAATCAAACCAC